>JADGGF010000442.1 GCA_019690055.1 Micromonosporaceae bacterium | reverse complement strand
CCGGAACCGACGGACGACGACGGTCGGGCGATCGTGACCACCGCCTGCGAGGTCCTCTTCGGACAGTCGGCGGCGGCCGCCCGGCCCACTGCCGACCCGGCGCTGGAGCAGGCGATCGCCACGGCCCGGTCCGGCCTGCCCGCGATCCGGGACCGGTACACGGCCGGCGAGTTCGCGACCAGCGCGCCCGAGCCCGGCCGGCCGGCGACGCGGCCGCGGCTGCTCGTGCGCTACACGCTGGCGGTGGACGATGCCTACGAGTACATGTGGGCGTACGTGACGTCGTGGCGCGACCCGTACGTCATCCTGGCGACCACCGCCACCGACTCGGTGCTGCACCCGCGGGCCCGGGCCGGCCGGCCGGTCGTCCTCGACGCGGCCGCGGTCATCGACTGGGCCATCGAACAGGACGGCCTCGGCATCGTCGAGGGCGCCTACACCGCCTGACCCACCTGCCCGACAGTCGTCCGCCGGCAGGGACGGGCCGCCCCGCCGACCGGCAACCGTCGCCGGGTCAGCCGTTGGCGTCGATGTCCTCGATGAGGTCGACCAACAGGCGTACGGGAACTCCGGTGCCGCCCTTGACCAGGTAGCCGGTGGGTTCGGACGAGTGGTACGCGGGACCGGCGATGTCGATGTGCGCCCAGGGCAGGCCGTCGGCCACGAACTCGCGGAGGAAGGCCGCGCCCTGCAGCATGTGGCCGGCCCGGTCCATCCCCGAGTTGATCTGGCTGATGTCGGCGATGTCGGAGTCCATCCCCTTGCGGACCTCGTCGGGGATGGGCATCGGCCACGCCGGCTCCCCGACCCGGTCGCCCGCAGCCCGCACCCGCTCGCACAGCCGCTCCTCACCCATCACCCCGGCCACCCGCTTGCCGAGCGCGACCACCTGTCCCCCGGTGAGGGTGGAGACCTCGAGCAGGTAGTCGGGGTTGTCCTCCTGCGCGCGCACGATCGCGTCGGCGAGGATCAGGCGCCCCTCGGCGTCGGGGTTGAGCACCTCCACCCGCTTGCCGCCGTACATCGTGATCACGTCGCCCGGCCGGTAGGACGACCCGGAGATCATGTTCTCCGCCATGGGCAGGTAGGCCGTCACCTGGACCTTCGGCTTCAGCGCGGCGAGGGCGATCATGACCGAAGCGATGGCGGCCGCCCCCGACATGTCGGACTTCATCTCCCACATGCCCTGCGCCGGCTTGACCGCGTAGCCGCCGGTGTCGAAGGTGATGCCCTTGCCGACCAGGGCGATCGACCGGGTGGCGCCCTTCGGGGCATAGGAGATCGTCACGAGCCGGGGCGGCGCGTCGGACCCCATGCCGACCGCCAGGATGCCGCCGTACCCGGACTTCTTGAGCGCCTTCTCGTCGAGCACCTCCACCCCGAGGCCCGCCTCGGCCGCGGCCTCGGCGACCCGGGCGGCGAAGTCCGGCGGGCGCAGTTCGTTCGGGGCGGTGTTGACCCAGTCGCGCGCGCGGGTGACCGCGGCGACCACGATGCCCGCCCGCTTGACCTCGTTCTTGGCCGTCCGGTCACCGGCGTCGGCGACGTGCAGGGTCACCGACTTGACCGGGTCACGGCGGCCGGGCGCGGGCTTGGTCTTGTAGCCGGCGAAGCGGTAGGTGCCCAGCAGCGCCCCCTCGGCGATCGCCCGCAGCGCAGGCGCGTCGTGGTCACCGTCGCCCTGATCCGGCGCCGGCAGGGCGACCGCGACCCGCTCGGCTCCGGCGAGGGCCCGGATGGCGGAGGCGGCCGCCCGCCGCAGCGTCTCGGGCGCGATCCCGCCGCTCTCCGGCACCGGCCCGAGCCCCACCGCCGCGACCACGGGCGCCGACACCATGCCGAGGGTCGCGAGCTTGGTGACCTCGCCGACCGCGCCGGTGGCGCCGAGCAGGGCGAGGGTCTCGGCGAGCCGGCCTTCAAAGGCGACGGCCACGCTCTCCGCGCCGGGGGCGAGCAGCGGGACCGACTGGCCCTCGGCCCCGTCGGTCGAATGCAGGCCGACGACGATGGCGTCGACGCCGAGCTCGGCGGGATCGGTGTCTGACAGGGTTAGCGGTGTCACGCGGTGGCTCCAACGGTGTTCGACGGCTCGTGGGCAGCGAGCCGCGGTGCTGTCGGGGCAGAGTCTCATCCTCCTGAACCCGTGAGCCCGGATGGCCCGCGGGGGCAGAAGGTAGGAGAACTCTAGCCGCGGCGTCGGCGCGGGCGCCGCCAGATCAATGGGGGGATTGCCCCTGCGTACGGGGGGCGCCGACCCTACGGTCGGGTCGGGGCCGGCCCCGGTAGGTTGCCCGCATGGACAGCGAGCTGCGGCAGTCGCCGCTTCACGACCGTCACGTGGCCCTGGGCGCCAAGTTCGCCCCGTTCGGCGGCTGGACGATGCCGCTGGAGTACGCCGGCGGCGGGGTTCTGCGCGAGCACACCGCGGTCCGCGAGGCGGTGGGCCTCTTCGATGTCTCCCACCTGGGCAAGGTCACCGTGACGGGCGCGGGGGCGGTCGCGTTCCTCAACGCCCGGCTCAGCAACGACCTGGCCAAGGTGGGCGCGGGCCAGGCGCAGTACACGCTGTGCTGCGATGAAGGCGGCGGCGTCGTGGACGACCTGATCGCCTACCGGTTCGCCGACGACCACGTGCTGCTCATCCCCAACGCGGCCAACGCGGCCGAGGTCGTCCGCCGCCTGCGGGCCGGCGCGCCCGACGGCATCGTCATCACCGACGAGCACGAGGCGTACGCCGTGCTGGCCGTGCAGGGTCCCCGCTCGGCGGAGGTGCTGACGGCGCTCGGCCTGCCGGCCGGACACCCGTACCTGACATTTCGGACCGCCGAGCTCGGCGAGACCGGGCTCAGTGACGCTGAGCTCAATGACGCCGGACCCGCTGGCGTCTCCATCGTGGTGTGCCGCACCGGGTACACCGGTGAGCACGGCTATGAGCTGGTCGTGCCGGCCGGGTCCGCCGGCGCCCTCTGGGACGCGCTGCTGCGTGCCGGCGAGCCGTACGGTCTGCGCCCGGCGGGGCTCGCGGCCCGGGACACCCTGCGCACCGAGATGGGGTACCCGTTGCACGGGCAGGAGCTGTCGCTGGGGATCACTCCGGTCCAGGCCGGGCTGACCTGGGCGGTGGGCTGGGACAAGCCCGAGTTCTGGGGGCGGGACGCCCTGCTGGCCGAGAAGGCGACCGGGCCGCGCCGGCGGCTGTGGGGGCTGCGGGCGCTCGACCGCGGCATCCCGCGTCCCCACATGCCGGTGCTCGCCCCGGACTCGGACACGGTGATCGGTGAGGTGACCAGCGGGACGTTCTCCCCCACCCTGAAGGTCGGCATCGCGCTCGCCCTGCTGGACACGTCGGCCGGGCTCGGGCCGGACGCGGAGGTCGTCGTCGACATCCGCGGACGCCGGTCACGGATGCAGGTGACCCGTCCCCCCTTCGTCCGGTCCTCCGTCCGCACCTAGCCCCGCGCCCAGAGCCGGCCGCCCCATCAGGTGACGTACGTCACTGCAATTCTGGTGCACGCGTCCGCTCGCACGGGCCTCGGGCCCTTGGGTGCGTGGCCTTCCCTGGTCGCTCTGGTCGCTGGCGCTCCCGGCGCTCCTCGGTCCAGGACCACGCGGCCCGAGGCCGGAATTACTGGGACTGGGTTTGTTGGGCTTCGCGCTTGCGGCGCTCGTCGTACTCGCGCTTGCGCTTCGGGTAGCCCGTCAGGGCCACGTCGTAGACCGGAATGCCCATCTTGTTGCCCCACTGACGGGCGACCTGCTCGCTGGGCACCCGCCGGCGGGTCCACTCGCCGTCGTGCGCGATGAGCATGACCGTCACGTCGGTCACCGTGGTCTTGGGCTCGAGGTACGCCTCGACCCCGCGCCGGCTCGCGATGAACTGCTCCAAGTGGGCGAAGTCGTCCCGTGGGGTTGGTCGGTTGTCGGGCACGGCGGCTTTCCGGCGTCGAAACCAGGCCACAAGTCCTCCCGGGGCACCAGTGCGTCGTCCGGTCTGCGACGCGTCACCGGATCGAGAGGATTCGACCAGGGGGCGCGTCGAACAGGGGATATCGAACAGGGATATTCAGCAGGGATAGGGCAAGGGTACGTGACGATGGCCACGCCGACATCCCCCGACCACAGCCGCCGCACCAGCCC
>JADGGF010000441.1 GCA_019690055.1 Micromonosporaceae bacterium | reverse complement strand
GACCGGCTGTTTGAACATTGGGCCAGAACTGAGGCTAAGTGCCGTGGATGCGTTCCGCGGCCACACCCGATCCTCGCAGGACGGCCGCGACATCCCCGCACTCGTCGGGAATTCGGCGGCGTCGAGCGGAGGGGGAGGGATTCGAACCCTCGGTGGACCTTACGGCCCACAACGGTTTTCGAGACCGCCCCGTTGGCCCGGAAATCCAGTTGTAGAGCCAAGCTTTTATCCCGGGGGAACGTCAGGGGGAACGAAAACAGGTCGTTGCCTGTGCAATCACCGCTTGCCGCACTGGCCCGCGTTGGCTCGCGTCGACTCCAGCCGGCCTTCACGGGTCGAGGCGATCGAGTCGCTGGTCGGAGCATCTCCCGCGGCTTGATTCCGTCCAGCAGGGCCTGAGACTCGACCACGGACGCTTCCCTTCGCCGCTCCGCGTAGCCGCAAGACGCCCAGATTGCGGCTCAGCCTCCCCCGCGACGCTCCCGCTTGACCTGCTCGCGGGCCTGCTTCATCACGTCGGGATTCTCGGCCGCAACCTTTGCGGCCTGCTCCATGATGGAATCGATAAGGGCTTGCATCGGCTGGTCCATGAAACCGCTGGCCCCCATGCATCCGAGTACCCATGCCACCTCGTCCTCGGCGAGGATCAGCTCGCCCATCTGCCAGCCGAGGCGGCCCATCTCGGGCAAGGTGGCAGCCTGAGGTCGCCAGTCGTTATCGCCGTGGTACACGACTGGGGACTCGCCCTTGTCGTGGATGTAGACCAGCTGCTCGCCGTGCCGGTTCTCGTGGTAGCCGACGTAGCGGTCTGGGCCTGGGGTCGGGTCAATGTCGGCGGGGAAGGCGGTCCCGCCATGCGGGTCCAGGGGTGATCACCATGGCGGTCTCCTCTGGGGGTTCGCCTGCGCCGCGCATCCCAGGAGGCGCGTAGGCCGCAGCTTAAATCGTCGCGAAGCGGTACCGGTCGCCCGCATTCGCGAAAGCCGGTCGGGCCGAAGCCCCAGTGTCGCCAACGGTGCCGACGCCGGCTGTGGCTACCGAAGGCAGCAGCAGTCACCGCGGCGGCTGCCTTGTCGCGCGGAATGCAGCGCCCGGTTGCCATCGCGGGCGAGCGTATGACCGTGGCCAGTCCGCCAGCGTCGGAGTCATCCGTGAGAGGACTCCTCCGTGGCGCGCTCTGCGAGGAACCGGTCGAGCAGGTCGCGCGCTCGCTCCAGCTCACCTGGGAGGGTATGTGTGTAGCGGCGCAGGGTGATGGGCGCCGCGCCAGGCTGGTACTCGGGCGTCTTGTGACCCATCAGCTGCGACGCAACCTTCGGGCTCACGCCGGCATGGTCGAGCCATGTTGCCGCGGTGTGCCGCGCCTCGTGGAGTCCGATGGGAGTCAGCCCGAGCTTCGTCCAACGACGGTGGGCCTTCTCTTGTAGATGGGAGAGGGCGACGAGACCGGAGTCCTTCACGTATCGCGGCGGGCACACCTTGCCTTCCCGCGGACGACCCTGCGCGATCCAGGCGCGCTTTAGCAGCGCGAGCGCCGGCTTGACTAGGGGTACGACCCGCCATGAGCCGCCTGGCTTGCGCCCTTCTTCATCGGCGGCAAGCTCGATCGCGCCGAGCTTGAGGTCGACATGCCGCCAGTCCAGCACGCGGATCTCTTGGTGCCGGGCGGTCGCGTAGCCGGCGAGCGCGTAGGGCACCGCGTCGCCGAGAGGCAGCTTGGATAGAAGCTCGGCGAACTCCGCCGGCGTCGCGACCCGATCGCGCGGCGTCCCGCCCATCGCGGGCAGGCGCACGAGCGCCGCGGGATCGTGTGAGGTCAGCTCGCGGTCCTGTGCCCAGCGGTACAGAGATCGGATCGCATTGACGATTGACCGGATGCGAGAGCCCGAGAGTCCAGTGGCAGCCAGGTCGTCGATTAGCTGCTGGATGTCGCCACGGCGCACGTCGCCCAATCTCCGACGTGCGATCCGCTCGGGCACCTGCCGGAGCGAGGATTCGAGGTCCTTCACCGCCTTCCGCCGGTAGCGCCGGCCCCACTTGTTCAGCGCCACGCCTGACCGGGCAGCCTCGACGAACTTGTCTCGAACTTCGTCAAAACGAGGCCCAGCGACGGAGGCGGCGGGCAGCTTGCCTTCCTGGAGGGCGTCCGCAAGGTCCTGGCGGGCCGCGCGCGCCTCGTCAACCCGCCCGAAGCGTCGCGTCTTGCGGTGTCGCCGTGCCGCCCGGTCCCACACGACGCCGTAGTAGCTCGGGCTGCAGTCGCAGTCCCTCCGGTTTCCGCTCGCGGTCGCCGCGCACGACTCCTGATGCCGGGCGAAGACACCCTGATACCTCGTCCTGGTGTCACGCCCAGGCACGCGGACCATTCTTCATGCGGCTTCGCCCTCGGGGCAAGCGTGTTCCTCCGCCCAGCGCTCGAGGTCTTTGAGCGGGTAGAGCCGGAGTTGACCCGAGTAGACACACCGCACCTTCGGCTGCACGTGTCGCTGGAAATGGCGTAGTGACATGCCGAGCGCTTGAGCGGCCTCGCGACGGGACAGGAGAAGGCGCGGCACCGCGCGATCGGTCATATGGCGCCTCGATGATCGTGACCGGTCACCCTGCCACCGAGAACCGCGTCGTCGACTTCAACAAGGATGTCAAGCAGCAGGATTCGCGTCTCTTCGAGCGCTGCACTCCACGCCGCCCGCAGAAGGGCGTTGGCGAGGTCACGCCGCTCCGCGGCGGAGAGGGCATCGACTTCAATGCGCACCTGCCTCATCTCACTGATGAAGAGGAGCCAGAGCCCGAGTTGGCCCCCTGGGTCGCGCGGAGTCTCGCGAGCCGCACCCGTGCGCGGGCCTTGGCGAGGTGCTTGTTCACGTTGGTGAAGGTTCGGCCGCCGGTGATCTCTGCGATCTCGCGGTAGCTGAAGCCGGCGACCAGAAGGGCGAGGTCTTCGCGCTGTCGCTCGGGGAGTTCCGCCAGCAGCCGGAGCGCCGCACGCGCTTCGATCGTCTCGTCAAGCGAGCAGGTGCACGGGATCAGCGCCTCCCATCCGTCAGCAGCGCCGAGATCCTCCAAGCGCGCGTCGGTGCAAGCCGTGCGCGAGAGTCGATACGCCTCGTGGATCGCCACGATGCGCAGCCACGCGAAGATTGACCTCCGCTCGGGCTGCCGGCGGAGCAGGATCGTCCAGGCGTTCTGGCAGGCGTCTTCGATGAGGTCCCGCGGCGCGTTGACGACGCGGGCAACAGCGCGGACGAGCACACTGTGGTGGCGTCGGTAGAGCTCGCCCTCGTCGCCGCGCAGCTGCGAAGGTGTGGTCGTTGAGGTCACCGGGTCGCTCCGTTCGGTCGGGGGCTGCATGCGCCCCGGCACGGGCGGGCCACTCGGCGACCAGGCGGCTTGTCGCCGTGTCCAGCGACCGCTCAACCGGGTGGCCCGCCCGACAATCCGGGGCCAGCAGCAGCCCGACCGACGCGAGCGTGTGAGCGCCGACAGCGGCCGGTGTCAGGCTCCCTCGGCAGCGATCTCGTCTTCGCCGCCTGAGGCGTCGTCGCTGGCATGGACGGCGTCTTCGATCCGCCGCGCGATCGCGTCGATCGTCTCCGCGTATTCGCGGATGGCGTCGAGGGCGCCGTCTTCGCCCCAGCCGGCGATGTATGGGATCGAGTCGCCGCCGACGTCGAGGCCGACGGAGGAGCAGACGATGTAGGTGACGCAGTCGACGAGCACCTCGGCCTGCTCGCGGCCGTACTGCTCGTACCCGACGCCGAGGGCGTGCGCGAGCTCGTGGACGAGAGTCCGGACTTGGCTGTTGGCGGGTCCGGTCGCGATGACGATCTCCTGGTGCTTCTGGTCACACCAGCCGCCGGGGCCGCCGTCAGGGAGGTCGCGGATCTCGACGCGGTAGACGAGCTCGCGAGCGAGTTCCTGGAGGGGAGCGATCAGGTGGATGTGGCTGTCGCCCTCGATCGGCTGCGCCGGCGGGGTTACCGGGACCGGCTCCTTGCCCGGCAGCGGGTCGGTCTGGGACACGTCGAAGACCGGCACCGTGCGGAAGAAGATGCGCTTGTCGCCGGTCTCCTCCCCGTTTTCGTGGGGGGGGGGGGCGCGGCGCCGCGGGCCGCGGGTGTTGGGGGGGGGGCGCGCCAGGGGGCC
>JADGGF010000016.1 GCA_019690055.1 Micromonosporaceae bacterium | reverse complement strand
GACGAGGACAGGCCCAAGCCGGCCGGCCCGGAACCGGTCGGGGCTTTCGCGCCCGCCCTCATTCTGCGGCGACGGTCGCAACGGGGGATGCTCAGCATCTTCGACACGATCTGCGCGCAGCTTGCCGCCACGGACACGGTTCCGGCCGGGATTCTGCCGCTGGTCGACCCTAACTACCAGGTGCGGCACGAGCCCGACCCGACTCCGGGGGGAGTCGTCGACGTCGATGGCGAGGCCTTCCTGGCGCTCGCCGTGAACGAGCGGCAACTCAAGGTCATCAAGAGCGTCGACACTCGAGCCCAGACGGTGGTCCAAGGCCCACCGGGCACAGGCAAGACCCATACGGCGGCCGCGCTCCTGTCCCACCTGCTGGCCCAGGGCAAGCGGGTACTCGTGACCGCGCATACCGACCGGGCGCTGTACGAGGTGCGGGAGAAGCTTCCTGAGGACATCAAGCCGTTGACGGTCGCCGTGGTGGGCGCTTCGCGCAGCGACATGGCTGACCTCCGGGTCGCGGTGGAGCGGATCGCGTCAGAGGCGGCCGAGCACAACGAACAGCTGTCCGCGCGCCAGATCGAGGCCACGCTGCAGTCCATCGATGAACTGAGGCGGGAGCGGGCCGCTACCTACCAGCGGCTTCTCCACGCGCGCGAACACGAGGTCGCCGTTCATCGGCGAGGTCGCTACACCGGCACCCTCGCCCGGATCGCCCAGCGGCATCAGGCGGACGCGGGGCGTTTCGACTGGATTTCCAGGTACGTCGAGGTCGAGTCGACGGCGGCCGCGCCGTTGACCGACGCGGAAGCGCTCGAATGGCTCGCCCTGGTGGGCGATGACGAGCTGACCCGCGACGAGCCCGAGTCGTCCGCCCGTCTGGTGGAGATCGAATCGCTACCCGACCCCGACACCTTCGCCGAATGGTGCGCCGCCGAGCGCACGGCCGAGCAGAACGCGCAGGTGTACGAGCGACTGCGCTTTCACGACGTGTTCGCGCAGATTCACCGGCTCGACCCGAACGCCCGGGCCGACGTTCAGAAGCTTGCCAATGCCTTGGCCGACGACGTGCTCGTGTTCGAGGGGCGGGGCGAAGGGTGGATGCGCGACGCCCTCGCCGACGTGCGGGCCGGTCGAGCGGGAACGTGGCAGGCGCGGGCCCGACAGCTGAGAGACCTCATCGATCGGGCCTCGGTCCTGGTCGACCGGGTCGGGCCGGTGACGACGGTCGAGATCAGTGGCGGCGAGATCGGTGCCCTCGTGGCGCTTGCGAAACACCTGCGCGAGCACCTGGCCTCGGGGGCCCGGATCAAGGCCCACCCCGATGGCCGGCCGAAGCTGGACCTCTTCACGGCCAAGGCGGTCAAGCAGGCGACAGCCCTCTTCGAGCACGTCCGCGTCAACGGGCTGCCTCCGGTGACGGATGAGCAGCTGGCCGTTTTTCTGGCCTACGTCGAGGCCGAGCAGATTCTCGGTGCCCTCGACAAGGCGTGGCCGGCCGCCGTCGTCATCCCCGACGAGGACACGCTGCACGAGCGCCTGCAGTGGCATGTCACCGAGACCGAACAGCTCGACCGGCTGCTCGCGTTCAGCGAGGCTCTGCGCGACGCGGAGGCGCGGCTGACCGAGCTCGGGATCAACCCACCCGCGTGGACGGATCTCGCTGCGGTCCGGGAGTATGCCCGGCTGGTGGACGCCGCCACGGCCGTTGACGCGCTGGAGAACGCGAGGCGGCCGCTCAATGACCTCGCCGAGGAGTTGAGCGGCACGACCGCGTGGAACGACGCGGGCGCCTGCGTACACCAGTTGGTGTTGGCCGTCCGGCAGCGAGACCGTGACGAGTACGCGACGGCATACGCGCGGCTGCGACGCCTCATCGAGGTCCGGCGCCTGGTCAAGCGCCGGCGGGAACTCGATGAGCGGCTGGCGGTGGCGCCCCGGCTTCGCGAGGCCGTGACGGCTACCGCGTCCGATTCGGAGTGGCCGGCTCGGCTGGCGGCCTTCACCGAGGCGTGGGCCTGGGCCACGACCGGAGCCTGGATCCGGGAGCAGGAATCCGTCGATGTGAACGCCCTGCAGAAGCGGATCACGGCGATCGAGGCCCGGATTCGCAAGCAGGTCGAGCGGTTGGCCGCGCTGCGCGCGTGGTCCCACGCCGTGTCCCCCAAGCGCCTCACCCCGCGGACCCGCGCTGACCTCATTCAGTACGCCCAGCTGGTGAAGCGGCTCGGCAAGGGCACCGGGAAGTACGCCGACCAGCAGCGGGCGGAGATCCGTCGGGTGATGGATCGGTGCCGCGGCTCCGTACCGGTCTGGATCATGCCGATCTATCGCATCGCGGAGCAGTTCCGGATCAAGGAGAACATGTTCGACGTCGTCATCGTCGATGAGGCGTCCCAGGCCGGTGTCGAGGCGTCGTTCCTGCAGTACCTGGCGCCGAAGATCGTCGTGATCGGTGACGACAAGCAGGTCTCCCCATCGGCCGTCGGCGTCGACCAGCAGCAGTTGCGGAGGCTGGCGAACCAGTACCTGGCGAACGACCGCTACAAGGAGTCGTGGCAGGACCCCAAGCGCAGCCTCTTCGACGAAGCCCTCATGCGGTACGGCGGCCGTATCACGCTGGTCGAGCACCGGCGCTGCGTTCCGGAGATCATCGGATTCTCCAACCAGATCGCGTACGAGCCGGAGGGCGTACGTCTGCTGCCGGTCCGGCAGTACGGTGCCGACCGGCTCGACCCGATCAAGGTCATTCATGTCGAGGACGGGTACGTCAAGGAGTCGCGGGGCGGTCAGGTCAATCCCGCCGAGGTCGACGCCATCGTGGCCCAGATCGAGAAGTGCCTCGCCGATCCGCGGTACGACGGACTGACGTTCGGAGTGATCTCGCTGCTCGGCACGGCCCAGGCGCGCGCGATCCAGGAAAGGCTGCTCGAGCGGATCCCGCCGGAGGAATGGAACGCCCGCGCCCTGCGGTGCGGCGACGCCGCCGACTTCCAGGGATCGGAGCGGGACGTCATCTTCCTGTCCATGGTCGCCGCCCTTACGCCGGAGAAGCGCTTGGCCGCGTTGACCATGGACACGTACCTGCAGCGGTACAACGTCGCCGCGTCCCGGGCCAGAGACCAGATGTGGGTCTTCCACAGCGTGCCGGTGAGCGCGTTGGGCAACCACGACGACATGCGTTTCCGCCTGCTCGACTACTGCTATGGGGTCGTGAGCCGTCTCGCGGCGGAGGATGGCGCCATTGTCAAGAACGCGGTCCCCGAGGATGTCCGCGTCGACCCGTTCGACTCGCTCTTTGAGCAGCGCGTGTTCAACCGGCTCCTCGATCGCGGCTACAGCGTCATTCCGCAGTTCCCCACCGAGGGATACCGCATCGACCTGGTCGTCGTCGGGGCGAAGGCGCGACTCGCCATCGAGTGCGACGGCGACCAGTGGCACGGACCGGAGGCGTACGAACGAGACCTGGCCCGGCAGCGCGACCTCGAACGGTGCGGCTGGCGGTTCTTCCGCATCCGCGAGTCCGCGTTCTACCTGGATCCCGCCGCCGTCCTGGGTGAGCTGTGGTCCACGTTGGACTCGCTGGAGATCCGGCCGGGCGGGTCGGCGGTCACCCCAGCTCCGGATCAGGGCGAGCCGTCGCTCCGGCCGGCGCCACCGCGGGTGTTCTCCGCCCCGGCACCGACGACCATCGACCGCTCGGTCGACGATGACGGCGATGACCAGGCGGTTGGCGCCCAACCTGAGACCTGGCCCGAGGACGCCGACGAGGCGCTCGAACCGGAGCCGTTCCCGCCCACGCCGGCAGAGTACGGCCTCGAGGAGGACGAGTCCGAGGAGCACGAGTTCGACGCGCGCGACTTTGAGGAGGACGAGTTCGCGGAGGACGAGTCCGAGGAGCACGAACTCGATGGGCACGAACTCGGGGGGCACGAACTCGAGGATTACGAGGCGTTCGCGGGCAGCGTGGCCGATCCCTTGTCGTCTCGTCGTGACAAGGTGGTCGACGGCATTCTGGCCATCGTCGCGGTCGAAGGACCGGTGGTGGGCCTCAGGCTGCGTTCGGTGTACGCCAAGGCGGCCGGGCGGCAGCGAGTGGGCCAGGAGATCGCCCGGGCGCTGACCGACGCGATCCGCTTGGCGGTGAGGCGGGGGCAGCTGGTCGAAGACAACCCGGCGGGGCAGAAGCTCATCGAGAACCGCACATACCTGCTTCCGGGGCAGCCCGCGGCTCGCCTGCGTACCCTAGGGCCGCGCTCGATCGACCAGGTACCGCCCCGCGAGCTCGCCGTATTGCTGCGTGACACCGCGGACCGGGTTGGCTGGGACGATACGGAGACGCTGTTCCGGACCGCCCTTAACCGGATCGGGCAGCACCGACTCACCAGCAAGGCGGCCCAAGTTCTGCAGACCGTCCTTGACCTCGCGCGTCAGGAGTCGGACCGACGAGTGCCGAACAGGCGCGCGAAGAAGCCGGCGGCCGGTTCGTCGCGGTGACCGGGGCACCGCTGGTCCTTCGGGACTGCCCGCATGACCTGGTCGACGTGCTGTCCGCAGCCGGCCCAGGTGGTCTTGCCGCAGCGGCGGCAGGTGACGGCACGACACATGGCGATACTCCTTCGTGGTGGTGGTTTCGGGCTGGTTTCTGGTGGCCCGCAGTTTCGGCGTTTCCTGGTCAGGCGAGCATGAGGAAGAGCTTCTCCAGCTCCTCGGTGGTCAGGTCCGGCTCGGTGCGCCCAGCGCGGTCGGACTCGCTGAGGCAGTCCTTCATCGCGGTGGAGATGATGCTGAAGCCGGCCCGGTCGAGGGCACTGGAGACGGCGGCGAGCTGCGTGACGACCTCGCGGCATGAGGCACCGCCCTCGACGGCGGCGATGACACCGTCGAGCTGCCCGCGCGCCCGGCGCAGGCGGTTGAGGATGCGGCGGCGGGCGTCCGGATCGCTGACGGCCATGCGGGTCACTCCTTCGTCGTCGAACGTCGATGGCTCTCGTACGTCGATGGCTCTCGTACGTTGCTGGTTCTCATACGGTGATGGTCGCCGTACGTCCCCATGGTGGCGGGGTCGGCTCGCCGGGTCACGCGGCCGGGCGCAGGATGGGCTCGGGGCGCGGCTCGGCGCCAGCGCCGTCCCGGTGCCCAGCGCCGTCCCGGTGCACGGCCCGCAGGGTCAGCAGACCACCGGAGAGTGACGCGGAGTCGAAGCCGGCCTGCGCGAGGATGCGGTGGGCCAGCGCCGAGCGCACCCCGGAGGCGCACAGCACGCGCACGGGGCGCCCGGCCGCGGCCTGGCGCACCTCGTCCAAGCGGTCCCGCAGGTGGGTGTGCGGGATGTTCAGCGACCCGGGCAGGTGGCCGGCGCGGTACTCGCCATGGCTGCGGGTGTCCAGCAGCAGCGCGGTCTCCCGCACGGTCGGCAGGTCCTGCGCGTACCAGAGCCGGAGCGTGCCGTCGAGCACGTTGGCCGCGACCATGCCGGCGAGGTTGACCGGGTCCTTGGCCTGCCCGTACGGCGGCGAGTAGGCGAGATCCAGGTCGATCAGGTCGGGCGCGGTCATCCCGGCCCGGATTGCCGTGGCCAGCACGTCGATGCGCTTGTCCACGCCGTCGGTTCCCACCGCCTGCGCGCCCAGCAGCAGCCCGTCGTCACGCATGTGCACAAGGAGATGGATCGGGCTGGCGCCCGGGAAGTAGCCGGCGTGCTGGTGGGGGTGCAGGTGGATGGTGTGGAAGGCGATGCCGGCCGCGGTGAGCGCGGTCCGGTTCGCCCCGGTCATCGCGACGGTGAGCCGGCCGACGCGGACGATCGCGGTGCCGATCGGCCGTGGCAGTGGTCGAGCCGAGCCGGGGCGAAGGATGTCGTCGGCGACGAGCCGTCCGGTCCGATTGGCCGGTCCCGCCAGGGCCACCGGCCGCCGCAGCCCGGTCACCGCGTCGATGCTGACCACCGCGTCGCCGGCCGCCCAGACGCCCGGCGCCGAGGTGCGGCCGTGCTCGTCGGTGACGATCGCGCCATTCTCGCAGCGGATGCCGGCGCGTTCGACGAACGCGGTGTCGGGGCGTACCCCAACGGAGAGCACGACCAGGTCGGCGGGAAGGCGCGTGCCGTCGGTGAGCACGACCGTGTCCTCCGTCGCGCCGGAGACGATCTCCCGGGCGCCGACTCCCGTGTGGACGGTGATGCCGAGCCGGTCGAGCTCCTCGCCGACCAGAAAGGCCATCTCCTTCTCCAGCGGCGGCAGCACGTGGTCGGCGAGCTCGACGATGCTGACCCGTACGCCCCGCCGCGCGAGCGCCTCGGCCGCCTCGAGGCCGATGAAGCCCGCCCCCAGGACCACGGCCCGGCGAGCCGAGCCCACCGACGCGCGCAGAGCGAGCGCGTCCGGCACGGTGCGCAGCGTGTGCACCCGCGGTGAGTCCAGACCGGGGATCGGCGGGCGAACCGCCACCGCGCCCGGCGCCAGCACGAGCGCGTCGTATGGGAGCGTCTCCACCCCCCGTTCACTGTGGACGGTCACCGTCCGGGCGGCGGTGTCGATGTCGGTGACCTCGTGCCGGGTCCGTACGTCGATGGCCAGCGCCGCCCGGAGCGACTCCGGCGTCTGCACGAGCAGCGCGGAGGCGTCGTCGATCTCTCCCCCGACGTGGTACGGCAGCCCGCAGGTGGCGAACGACACGTGCTCGCCCCGTTCGAGCACGATGATCTCGGCGCTCTCGTCCAGCCGCCGCGCCCGAGCCGCCGCGCTCATGCCCGCGGCGACCCCGCCGACGATCACGATCCTCACGACGCGGTCTCCTTCGTCACGCTCACACAGAGATACCCCCGGGGGTATCCACCACCATACCCCCGGGGGTATCAGTCGTCCACCGTCGGGCCGGTGACGGGGCCTCGGACCGGTCCCTCCGTCAGCGGCTGTCCGCGCTGGTGGCCAGGCGGGCGCCCAGGGCGGCCCGGCCGGCCGCGAGCCGCGCGATCGGGATGCGCAGGGGCGAGCACGACACGTAGTCCAGCCCGGCCTCGTGGAAGAAGGAGATGGACGCGGGGTCGCCGCCGTGCTCACCGCACACGCCGAGCCCCAGCGTGGGCCGGCTGGCGCGGCCCTGCTGCACCGCGGTCGTCACGAGGGTCCCCACGCCATCGCGGTCGATGGACTCGAACGGCGACCCGGGCAGGATGCCGCGCTGCAGATAGCCCGGCAGGAACGTTCCCTCCACATCGTCCCGGGAGAATCCCCACGTCATCTGGGTCAGGTCGTTGGTGCCGAACGAGAAGAACTCGGCGAAGCGGGCCACGGCACCCGCGGTCAGCGCCGCCCGGGGCGTCTCGATCATCGACCCGATCGGGATCGGGGGAAGGTCGAAGCCGGCCAGGACCTCCTCGATCTCGGCCCGCGCCGCCTCCATCTCCTTGGCGTCGGCCACGAGCGGCACCATGATCTCCGGCCGGGGGTCACCGCCGGCCCGGATCCGGGCGAGCGTGGCCTCGGCGATGGCCCGCACCTGCATCGCGTACAGGCCGGGCACGGCGAGGCCGAGGCGGACGCCGCGCAGCCCCAGCATGGGGTTCTCCTCGTGCATGTGGCGGACGGCCTCGAGCAGCGCGGCCTCCGGTCCCGGGTCCTCGCCGAGCGCCTCGCGGCGCGCCACCGTGCCCGTCAGCTCGGCCAGGCTCGGCAGGAACTCGTGCAACGGCGGGTCGAGCAGCCGGATCGTGACCGGCCGGCCGTCCATCGCCGCCAGGATCTCCTCGAAGTCGGCTCGCTGCAGCGGCAGCAGCTCGGCCAGCGCGGCCTCGCGCTTCTCGTCGGTGGCGGCGAGGATCATGCGCTCGACCAACTGGCGCCGGTCGCCGAGGAACATGTGCTCGGTCCGGCACAGGCCGATGCCGGCGGCCCCGAGCGACCGGGCCCGCGCCGCGTCGGCCGGCGTGTCCGCGTTGGCGCGCACGCCGAGGCGGCGCACGGCATCGGCGTGCGCAAGGAGCCTCAGCACGGCCGTGACGACTGGGTTGTCCGATGTGGACACTCCTGACTGGAGCGCCTCGACCACCGGCGACTGCGCGATCGGCAGCCGACCCAGGTAGACGTGCCCCGTCGATCCGTCGATGGAGATGACGTCGCCCTCGGCCACGACGACGCCGTTCACCGAAAAGGTCCGTGACTTCTCGTCGATGTCGATGGCGTCGGCCCCGCACACGCACGTCTTGCCCATGCCGCGGGCGACCACCGCGGCGTGCGAGGTCTTCCCGCCGTGGCTGGTCAGGATGCCCGCCGCCGCGATCATGCCCGGCAGGTCGTCCGGACTCGTCTCCCGGCGCACGAGCACGACCGGCCCGGGGGTCTCGACCGCGCGCCGGCTGTCCAGCACGACCGCGCCGGTCGCGGCCCCGGGCGACGCGGCCACGCCGGTGGCGATCGGCGCGGGCGCCGCCGACAGGTCGAACCGCGGGAACATCAGCTGGGCCAGCTGCTCCGGAGTCACCCGGGCCAGGGCCTCGTCCGCGTCGATGAGCCCCTCGTCCAGCAGGCTCGCCGCGATCACGAACGCGGCCGCGGGCGTACGCTTGCCGATGCGGGTCTGCAGCATCCACAGCGTGCCGCGCTCGATCGTGAACTCGATGTCGCACATGTCCCGGTAGTGACGCTCCAATGTGGACATGTACGTCATCAGCGCATCGAAGCTGGCCGGGTCGATGTCCCGCAACCGCTGGAGCGGGACCGCGTTGCGGATCCCCGCCACGACGTCCTCGCCCTGCGCGTTGCTCAGGTAGTCGCCGTAGCAGCCGCGCTCGCCGGTGGCCGGGTCGCGGGTGAACGCGACCCCGGTACCGGAGTCGGGGCCGAGGTTGCCGAACACCATCGCCATCACGTTCACCGCGGTGCCGAGATCCTCGGGAATGCCCTCCTGCCGGCGGTAGACCCGTGCCCGCGTCGTGTTCCACGAGGCGAAGACCGCCCGGACCGACTCGATGAGCTGGACATGCGGGTCCTGGGGGAACTCCTCGCCCGTGTGCTGCGCGTAGATCTGTCGGTACCGGGCCACCAGCGCGCGCAGGTCGCCGACGCCGAGCTCGGTGTCGAGCCCGACCCCGGCGGCGCGCTTGGCCTCAGTGAGCGCCGCCTCGAAGACGTCGGAGGGGACGGACCGGACGGTGCGGCCGTACATCTGGATGAGCCGGCGGTACGAGTCCCACGCGAACCGGTCGTCGCCGGTGGCCGCCGCGAGCGCCCCGACCGTGACGTCGGTGAGCCCGATGTTCAGGACCGTCTCCATCATGCCGGGCATCGAGAAGCGAGCACCGGACCGGACCGAGAGCAGCAGCGGGTTGGTCGGATCGCCGAACCGGCGCCCCATGGCCTGCTCGACGCGGCGCAGATGGTCGTCGATCTCCTCGACGAGGCCCTCGGGAAGTTCCTGGGTCGCCAGAAACGCTCGGCACGCCTCGGTCGTGATGGTGAATCCGGCGGGAACCGGCAGGCCGAGGCGGGTCATCTCGGCCAGGTTGGCCCCCTTGCCACCGAGCAGGTCCGCCATGTCCCGGCTTCCGTCGGCGAAGTCAAATACGTACCGGTTCATGTCATGCTCCACGCCTCGGGGTCGCCTTCACCGCCATGGTTCGCCGGATCGGCGACGGGCCGGGAGGGCCCAAGGTCCCCTCCTGCCGGCCGGTGGCCCCGGGTCGCGGGGTCGCGTGGGCCGCCCGGAGGGGACCTTCGGATCTGGCCGGCCGCAGGGCCGAGCGGTGAACTGGAGCCAACGGACGGTGCGCCGCCAGCCACCCGCTCCACCAGGAGGTACTCCCATGCCCGGCATTGAGTACGAGGATCTCGACGAGTACGGGGCTCGCGACGAGTATGGGGCACTGGACGAGTACCGGGCTCTCGATACCGCGGCCCGCGACGCGCTGTGCGCACCGTCCATCTTCAACAGCCAACCGTGGCGGTGGCGGCACCGCGACGGTGCGCTGGAGCTGTGGGCGGACTGGTCCCGCCAGCTCGTGGTGGCCGACCCGGCCGGCCAGTCGCTGCTCGTGAGCTGCGGGGCCGCCCTGCACCACGCCCGGACCAGCCTGGCCGCGGCTGGCTGGATGGCCATCGTCGAGCGCACGGGCGAGCGTGACCTGCTGGCCCGCATCCGCCTGGCCGGCCGCGGCGCTCCCGACCCCGCCGCCGTGGCGCTGCGCGACGCGATCACCGCCCGGCGGACCGACCGGCGACCATTCGCCGACGAGCCGGTTCCCCGCGAGGTGCTGGCCGTGCTCGTCGACGCCGCGGCCCAGGAGGGCGTACGCCTGCACCGGGTCCGGCTGGACCAGATGCCGATGCTCGCCATCGCGGTGTCGCTCGCGGCAGCGGACGAGATGAGCAACCCCGCGTACCGGCTGGAGCTGCTGCGGTGGACCAACCGTCCAGAGTGGAGCGGCGACGGCGTGCCGGTGGAGACCGCGGTCACGAAGGTGCCGCGCCGGGTTCCCGTCCGCCAGTTCGCGCTCGACCCGACCGCGGGCGTACCCGTCACCCCCGGCGGGGACCAGGGCGCGGCCTATCTGATCCTCCACGGCGACGGCACGGCGCCCGGCGACTGGCTGCGCGCCGGCGAGGCGCTGTCGGCGGTCCTGCTCACCGCGGTCAGCCGCGGCCTGGCCGTCGCGCCGCTCACCGACGTACTCGAGGTGGCCCATCCGCGCGAGCTGGTGACCGGGTTGCTGGATCCACCCAGCATTCCGTACGTCCTCGTCCGGTGCGGTTACCCGAGCGACCCGACCCCGCTGGCCCCGGCCCCGCGCCGGGACGCGGCCGAGGTCATCGTCCCGCCCGAGCCGTCGACCATCCGCAACCAGGTCCGCGTCGGCCCGGACGAGCCGTCGGCGCCGGACGATCCAGGGGAACTGGGCGACTCGCCGGGGCGTGGCGGAGCATCAACGCACCCCACACCATCGGAGTAGCTGGCGTATCTGCGCCCGAGAGCGGGCGTGGCCACCAGCCGCCGATGGAGAATGACCGCGGGCGCCGGTTGCCGGCGACGGGACGGCACGGACATGCACTCCGTTCCCACTACCCCCACCCAGCCGCCCGGCGACAGGACAAGGAGGGCCCGCGGGTGACGACATCGGGGTTGACCCCGGCCGAGGTGGACCAGCGGCGGTCCCGGGGCCAGAGTAACGTCGTCCGGGCGCACACCAGCCGTACGGTCTGGTCGATCCTGCGCGCGAACGTCTTTACCCGATTCAATGCGATCATCGGGGCGCTGCTCGTCGTCGTCCTGATCTTCGGGCCGCTACAGGACGCGCTGTTCGGTCTGGTGATCGTGGTCAACAGCGCGGTGGGCATCGTGCAGGAGTGGCGGGCCAAGCGCAAGCTCGACGCGCTGGCGCTGGTCGAGCAGGCCCCCGTCCGGGTCCGCCGCGCCGGTGAGGCGGTCACGGTGCCGCCGTCGGACGTGGTCGTCGACGACGTGGTGCTGCTCTCCGCCGGCGAGAAGGTGCCGGTCGACGGCGTGGTGGTCGAGTCGGCCGGGCTGGAGGTGGACGAGTCGCTGCTCACCGGCGAGGCGGACCCGGTCGCCAAGGCGATCGGCGACGAGGTGCGGTCGGGCAGCTTTGTGGTGGCGGGCTCCGGGGCGTTCCGGGCGGTGCACGTGGGCGACGAGGCGTACGCCCAGCGCCTCGTGGCTTCGGTGCGTCGGTTCGAGCTGTCCCGCTCGGAGCTGATGATCGGCATCAACCGGATCCTCCGCGCGATCACGTGGGTGATCGTGCCGCTGGGCGTCCTGCTGGTGATCAGCCAACTGTCCAGCGCCGGGTCGCTGGACGCCGCCATGGTGGGCACCGTCGCCGGTCTCGTCCCGACCATCCCCGAGGGCCTGGTGCTCATGACGTCGGTGGCGTTCGCGGTCGGTGTGATCCGGTTGGCCCGGCGGCAGTGCCTCGTGCAGGAGCTGCCCGCCATCGAGATGCTGGCGCGGGTCGACACGCTGTGCCTGGACAAGACCGGCACGCTCACCGCGCCCGAGATGGACCTCGCCGACATCGTCATGGTGGACGGCCTGTCCACAGTGGATCAGCAACGAGCCCGGGACGCCCTGGCGGCACTGGCCCGGCTCGACGAGGCGCCCAACGCCACGATGCGGGCGATCACCGAGGCGGTGCCACCGGCGGATGGTTTCGTGGCCAGCGCGACGGTGCCGTTCTCGTCGACGCGAAAGTACAGTGCGGCCCGGTTCGCCGAGCGCGGCGCCTGGTGTCTCGGCGCCCCGGATGTCGTCCTGCCGGCGGACGCGCCGCTGCGGGTGCAGGCCGAGCGCATCGCGGCCACCGGCAGGCGAGTGCTCGCACTCGGCGAACTGCCCGACGGGGCACTACCGGGCGGGCAACTGCCGGCCGAGTCGGTGCCCCCAACCGTGCGCCCGGCCGCGCTCGTCGTGCTGCGGCAGCGGTTGCGTCCCGACGCGGCCGAGACGCTGGCGTACCTGCACGACGAGGGAGTCACCATGAAGATCTTCTCCGGTGACCACGCCGAGTCGGTGGGTGCGGTGGCGGCCCAGGCGGGCGTGCCGGACGCGCAGTCTACTGTGGACGCTCGTACCCTGCCCACCGATACCGCCGGGCTGACGGTGGCCCTGCGCGAGCACGCCGTGTTCGGCCGGGTGACGCCCGAGCAGAAGCGCGGTTTCATCGACGCGCTGCGCGCCGACGGTCACACCGTGGCCATGACCGGGGACGGGGTCAACGACGCACTGGCCATCAGGCACGCCGACCTGGGTATCGCGATGGGTTCCGGCAGCCCGGCCACCCGGGCCGTGGCGAAGGTCGTCCTGCTGGATAACAGCTTCGCCACCCTGCCCCGCGTGCTGGCCGAGGGCCGGCGGGTGCTCGGCAACATCGAGCGGGTGGCCAGCCTGTTCCTGGTCAAGACGATGTACTCCCTGGTGCTCGCGGCCCTCGTCGGGGTGGCTCACGTCCCGTTCCCGTTGCTGCCCCGGCACACCACGCTGGTCGGGTCGTTGACGATCGGCATTCCCGGGTTCTTCCTCGCCCTCGCCCCGAACACCCAACGGTGGCAGCCGGGCTTCACCCGCCGGGTGCTGCGCCGAGCCGTGCCGGCCGGGCTCGTCGCTGGCGTGGCCGCGTTTGTCGCGTACGGCCTCGGGCGACTGAACACGGCCTCCGACCAGGCCGCCGACCGCAGCACGGCGGCGCTGACCCTGTTCCTCGCCGCCGCCTGGATGCTCGCGCTGGTGGCACGTCCCTACAACTGGTGGCGGGTCGCCCTCGTCGCCGGCGTGGTGGTCGCGTTCGTCGTCGTGGCCACGGTTCCGTTGTCCGCCCGCTTCTTCGCGCTCGACTTCGCCAACCTGGCCAACGTGGGGATCGCCCTGGTCACCGCTGGCGTCGCCGCAGTACTCATCACTGTGATTCACTTCTATGACAATCGGAACGCGGCGGCGACCACGTGACGGAGCGCGTGGGGATTCTCTCCGAACCGGGCGCTTTCGGTCGGGTCAACTGGTCGTCACGGGCCGGGCCAGGCCGGCCATCTTGACGGCGGTGTAGACGGCGGCGGCCAGGGCTATGTCCGACAGCAGCATCAGCCCGATCGCGTAGGACTGGTCGACGGTGTAGACCCAGCCCATGATGAGCGGCGGGATGAAGCCACCGAGCCCGCCGGCGGCCCCGACGACACCGGTGACCGCGCCGACCTTGTCGGCCGGCGCGACCAGGCCGACGAGCGCGAACACGGCGCCGCTGGCCGCCCCGAGGAGCGCGGCCATACCGAGGAACGCAACCGTCCCCAGTAGAACCAGCGGCGGTTGGAACGCCTGCACGACGGCGAGGAACGCCACACCGCCGAAGCAGGCCACGAGGACGGGCACGGGGTGCCGCCGATCGGACAACCACCCGCCGACCGGGCGCGCGGCGACGGCCAGCACCACGAACCCGGCCGTACGCAGCGCGGCGTCGCTCATGGAGAGACCGTACGCGATGCGCAGGTAGGCGGGCAGGTAGACGCTGAACGCCACGAAGCCCCCGAAGCCGACCGCGTACAGGAAGCACAGCTGCCAGGTCACGGTCAGCCGGGCGACCGCGACGGTGCGGCGCAGGGCCGAGCCACCGGTGCCCGGCCCGGGAGCGTCGCGGACCAGCACGGCGGCGGCCGCGGCGTACGCGACGAGCACAGCGGCGACGAGGAGGAACGGCGCCCGCGGTCCGTACGTCTCGGCCAGGCGCACGGTGGTGAGGTTGGCGATCGCGGTGCCGCCCATGCCGACCCCGAAGACGCCGAGCGCGAAGCCGCGCCGGGCCGGCGGGTACCAGCCCGACACGAGCGGCACGCCCACGGCGAAGGCGGTGCCGCCGATGCCGAGGAAGAAGCCCGCGATGACGAGCGCGGCGTAGGAGTCCTGCGCGTACGCGAGCACGAGCACGGGCACGACGGTGGCCAGGCTGACGACGGGGAACATGCGTCGGCCGCCGAACCGGTCGGTGAGCGCGCCGATCGGTATCCGGCCCAGGGAGCCGACGATGACCGGCACGGCGACCAGGAGTGACTGGGCGGCGAAGCTGAGCCCGAGCCGTTCCCGGATGCCGGGGGCGAGCGGGCCGAGCAGGGCCCAGGCCCAGAAGCAGACGAGAAAACCCGTAGTGGCCAGGGCCAGGTTGATGGCGGCGCGCCGATCGACAGCGCCCTTGGTGTGGCTGGCGGCGAGTTGTGGTTGGGCGGTCTTCATCGTCCGGCCTTTCGGGTGACGCGGGCCGGTTCCCATCCCCGTCGCGGCGGCCGTAGCCCGCCGCGGGGATCGCGGCTGCGATAGACGACGTACGGTCGGGTGAGGTAGCCCACGGGTGCGCTGAACGCGTGGACGAGCCGGGTGAACGGCCAGAGAGCGAAGAGGGTGAAGGCGGCCAGGATGTGGACCTGGAAGCTGGTCGGTACGGCGGCCATCACCGTCGGGTCGGGGCGGAGCAGGAACAGCGACCGGACCCACGGGGAGATCGTCTCGCGGTAGTCGTAGCCGCCGCCCACGGCGTTGGCCTTCACCGTGGCCCACAGGCCGAGCACGATGACCCCCGCCAGCACGACGTACATGGCCTTGTCGTTGCGGGTCGTGGCGGCGAAGACGGGGCCGGTCAGCCGGCGCCGGGCAATGAGGATCGCCAGGCCGATCAGTGTGCAGGCGCCGGCGACGGTGCCGATGAAGACGGCCATCAGGTGGTAGACGTGATCGCTGATGCCCACCGCCTGTGTCCACGCCTTGGGAATGAGCAACCCACCGATGTGTCCGATGAGGACCATGAGGATGCCGAAGTGGAACAACGGGCTGCCCCAGCGCAGGATGGTCGCCTCGTAGAGCTGGGAGGAGCGGGTCGTCCAGCCGAACTTGTCGTAGCGGTAGCGCCAGATGAGCCCACCGACAAGCACGAGGGCGCACAGGTAGGGGTAGACCACCCAGAGCAGGACGTCGGTGACGGGGGGTTGGGCGGCGGCCATGGACATCGCATTCACCTCACAGCTCCGGCGCGGTTCCCGCGGCTCCCGTACGGTTCCAGCCCGACGGTCTCCTGGGGTGGGCCGGTCCGGGCGAGGCGGACGGCGGCGGCCAGGTCGGCCGGCCGGGGTGCGGGTAGCATCGCCCGCACGGCGTCGATCGCGTGCTGGTACACGGACTTGTGTGCGGCGAGAGCCTCGGCGAGCAGGTCCAACCCGATGCGGTGTTCGCGCAGCAGACGCCAACCGGCTCCGTCGACGGCGGCAAGGTCGAGCACGGCGGGCAGGTAATCGGGAAGTTCCCTGTCGACAACCTTCAATCCAGCCGCCCGATACACGTCGGCGAAGCCGGCGAGGGCCTGGCCCCGGAGGCGGGTGTCGCCTGCGGTGTAGTACGTCAGGTGCAGGCAGCATCGCCGGCGGAAGTCGAACAGCTCCACGTACTCGGTGGCCAGCGCGTCGGCGTCGGTGGTGGTCCGGTGGGCCGCGAGCGGGCGCAACCGGCTGGCGATGGCGTCGGGCAGCCCGGGCAGGGCGGCCGTGATGGTGGGTCCGGCCGCCAGCACGTCGGCGTCCGGATACCGCAACAGCAGCGACGCACAGCGGGCCGCGACCGCGCGCCAGTGCGGTTCTGCGTGACGATCGGCGCCGCTCATGGCTGGCCGTCCCTCGGCTCGCTGGTTTCCTGCTCACTGCTGGTGGGCTCGTTGTTGTGGGGCCCGCTGTTCTCGGGCTCGTTGTGTGTACGGTCGCTGGTCTGGCGCTCGCCGTCCTTCCGCTGCGGCGGGAACAACCCCTCGGGCCGGCCCTTGCCGTCCCAGTTGAGCAGGTTGACCCGGGTCTGCTTGTCCCGCGGCGCGGCGACCGTGTCGGCGCTCTGCCGCACGCGCAGCATCTGGAAGGTCTCGACGCCGACCGGCACCGGAGTGCCGGAGGATTCGCCGAACGGGCCGGGCCCGTACGGCCCGCGGGCACCCGGCCCGGCCAGCTTCGCGAGGCTGCACTCGGTTCCCAGCGCCTCCAGCCGGTGGGCGTCCTCGGCGTGTGCCTTCGGGATGACGTACCGCTGCTCGTACTTGGCGATCGCGAGCAGCCGGTACATCTCCTCCATCTGCGCGCCGGTCATGCCCACGGTGGCCGCGATCGACTCGTCGGCCGGCTCGCCCAGGTTGATCCGTCGCTGGTAGGCGCGCATCGCCGCCAGGCGCCGCAGTACCGCGGTGACCGGCTTCGGGTCGCCGGCGGAGAACAGGCCGGCCAGGTACTGCACCGGGATGCGCAGCGCCTCGACCGCGCCGAACAGGTTGCCGACGTCCTCCCCGTCGTGGCCGGTGTCGCGCAGCACGTCCACCACCGGCGACAGCGGCGGGATGTACCAGACCATCGGCAGCGTGCGGTACTCGGGGTGCAGAGGCAGCGCCACCTGGTACCGCATGATCAGGTCCCAGACGGGGGAGCGCTGGGCGGCCTCGATCCAGTCGTCGGGGATCCCGGCCCGTTGGGCGGCGGCCACGACCTCCGGGTCATGGGGGTCGAGGAAAACCCCCTTCTGCGCCTCGTACAGGTCGGTTTCCTTCTCGACCGCGGCCGCCTGCGCCACCGCGTCGGCGTCGTAGAGCATCAGCCCGATGTAGCGCAGCCGACCCACACACGTCTCCGCGCAGATGGTGGGTTGGCCCAGCTCGATGCGGGGGAAGCAGAACGTGCACTTCTCGGCCTTGCCTGTGCGGTGGTTGAAGTACACCTTCTTGTACGGGCAGCCGGAGATACACATGCGCCAGCCGCGGCAGCGGTCCTGGTCGATCAGCACGATGCCGTCCTCAGCCCGCTTGTAAATCGCGCCCGAGGGGCAGGCCGCGGCACAGGTGGGGTTGAGGCAGTGCTCGCAGATGCGGGGCAGGAAGAACAGGAACGTCCGCTCGAACTCCTGCCGCACGCGGTCGGAGACCTGCTGCAGAACTGAGTTGTCGGGCCTGTCTCGCAAGCTCGCCAGGACCGGGTCCCCGGCGGCGATTTCGTTGCCGCCGGCCAGCGAGTCGTCCCAGTTCGCCGACCAGGAGATTGTGGTGTCCTTACCGGTGAGCAGGGACACCGGCCGGGCGACCGGGGTGTCCGAACTGGCCGGAGCGGCGACCAGGTGCTCGTAGTCGTACGTCCAGGGCTCGTAGTAGTCCCGGATGGACGGCAGCTTGGGGTTGGCGAAGATGGTCAACAGCTTCTTGATCCGCCCGCCCGAGCGCGGCTTGAGCCGGCCGTCGCGGGTCCGCACCCAGCCGCCCTGCCAGCGCTGCTGGTCCTCGTACGTGCGCGGGTAGCCCTGCCCGGGCCGGGTCTCGACGTTGTTGAACCAGGCGTACTCGACCCCCGACCGGTTGGTCCACGCCTGCTTGCAGGTGACCGAGCAGGTGTGGCAGCCGATGCACTTGTCGAGGTTCATCACCATCGCCATCTGGGCCATAACCCTTGGCTCGCGTCCACGGCGGCCGCGCCTGGCCCCTGGCCCGCCCCAGATCCTCATCAGTACTCCACCTCCTGGCGGCGGCGCCGGATGACGGTGACCTCATCGCGCTGGTTGCCGGTCGGGCCGAGGTAGTTGAAGGCGAACGACAGTTGCGCGTAGCCGCCGATCAGGTGCGTCGGCTTGATCAGCAGCCGGGTCAGCGAGTTGTGGATGCCACCCCGCCGGCCCGAGGTCTCCGACTTCGGCACGGCGAGGACCCGCTCCTGGGCGTGGTACATGTACACGGTGCCCTCGGGCATCTTGTGCGTGACCACGGCGCGGCAGACCACCACGCCGTTGCGGTTGACCGCCTCGATCCAGTCGTTGTCCTTCACGCCGATCTTCGCGGCGTCCACCTCGGACATCCAGATCGTCGGCCCGCCCCGCGACAGCGTCAGCATGAGCAGGTTGTCCTGGTACTCCGAGTGGATCGACCACTTGGAGTGCGGGGTCAGGTAGCGGACGGTCAGCTCCAGCTCGCCGGAGCGCCCGAGTTGCGGCTCGCCGAACAGTCGGTGCATGTCCAGCGGCGGCCGGAAGACCGGCATCTGCTCGCCGAGCTCGGCGATCCAGTCGTGGTCGAGGTACAGGTGCTGGCGGCCGGTCAGCGTGTGCCACGGTTTGAGCCGCTCGACGTTGATGGTGAACGGCGAGTACCGGCGGCCGCCGTGCTCGCTGCCCGACCATTCCGGGCTGGTGATCACCGGTACCGGCCGCGCCTGGGTGTCCGCGAAGCGGATCCGTTTGCCCTCGTTGTCGGCGGCGAGGTCGGCCAGTCGCCTCCCGGTGCGCCGCTCCAGCACGGTGAATCCGGCCGTGGCGACCCGGCCGTTGGTGGTGCCCGAGAGGGCGAGGATCGCCTCGGCGAACCGCACATCGGTGTCCAGTCGTGGCCGGCCGTCGGCGACCCCGCCACGCACCTGGCCGTTGATGGCCTTGAGCTGTTCGATCTCCGGCGTGACGTCGACGGTCACCGCCTTGGTGGTGGTGCCGAGCCGGTCCAGCAGTGGCCCGATCGCCGCCATCTTGGCGGCGACGGCGCCGTAGTCACGTTCCACCACGACGAACTTCGGCATCGTCCGGCCCGGCACCGCGGGCGCGTCGCCGTCGCGCCAGTCCCGCACAATGCCGTGCGGGGTGGCCAGAGCGTCCGGTGTGTCGTGCAGCAGCGGCGCCGCCACCAGGTCGCGACGGACCCCGAGGTGTCGCTCGGCCAGGGCCGAGAAGGCGGCCGCGATGCCGTGGAAGATGGTGAAGTCGGTGCGGGTCTGCCACGGCGGCGCGATCGCCGGCGTAAAGGCATGGACATAGGGATGCATGTCGGTGCTGCTGAGGTCATGCTTCTCGTACCACGTCGCCGCCGGCAGGACGACGTCGGAGAACAGCGTGGTCGAGGTCATGCGGAAGTCCAGCGACAGCAGGAGGTCCAGCTTGCCCTCCGGTGCCTCCTCGCGCCAGGTCACGTCGCGGGGCCGCTTGTCGGGTGGGGTTTCGTCGGCGCGCAGGGCGGCGTCGGTGCCCAACAGGTGGCGCAGGAAGTACTCGTTGCCCTTGGCCGAGGAGCCGAGCAGGTTGGCCCGCCAGACGGTCAGCACGCGCGGCCAGTTCTGGGGCGCGTCCGGGTCCGTGCAGGCGAAGCGGAGCCGCCCCGCGACCAGCTCGTCCGCCACGTACCGGGCCGGGTCGTCAGGGTTGGCGGCCAGCGCCTCGTCGGCGAGGTCGAGGGGATTGCGGTCGAAGGTCGGCATCGACGGCATCCACCCCAGCCGGGCCGACTGGGCCAGCAGATCGGCGGTGTGCCTGCCGGCGAAGCGCCCCGAGCCCAGCGGCGAGGCGAGCGCCCCGGCGTCGTACTGGTCGTACCGCCACTGGTCCGTGTGGGTGTACCAGAAGGCGGTGCCGATCATCTGTCGGGGCGGACGCACCCAGTCCAGCGCGAAAGCCAGGTGCGCCCAGCCGGTGACGGGGCGGCACTTCTCCTGCCCGACGTAGTGCGCCCAGCCGCCCCCGTTGACGCCCTGGCAGCCGGTCAGCGTGGTGAGGGCGAGCATCGCCCGGTAGGTCGTGTCCGAGTGGAACCAGTGGTTGGTGCCGGCGCCCATGAGGATCATCGACCGGCCGCCGGAGCGTTCGGCGTTGTCGGCGAACTCCCGGGCGATGCGAGCGACCGCGGCGGCGGGAACGCTGGTGATCGGCTCCTGCCACGCCGGCGTGTACGGCTGGCTGGCGTCCTCATAGGACAGAGGCCACTCGCCGGGCAGGCCGTCGCGGCGCACCCCGTACTGGGCGAGCAGGAGGTCGAAGACGGTCGTGACCAGCCGGCCGGACACCTCGACGGCCGGCACGCCGCGGCGCATGATCTGCGGCTCCTCGGTGTCGAACCGGGGCAAGCGGACCTCGACCGGCGTGCCGCCCAGGCAGGTCAGTCGGGGCGACAGGTCACCCAGGTCGAGGTTCCAGCGTCCCCGGTCGGACTCGCTGAACCGGTGCCCCAGCGACCCGTTCGGGACGGCCGGCCGGTCGGTGCCGGTGTCCCACACCACGGGCTTAAAGTGATCGATGCCAGGCTCGCCGACTGAGCCGGCGCCGTTCCCGGTCGCGGACTCGGCGAGGTCGGCCGCGGTGAGGAACTTGCCCGGTTGGTACCCGCCGTCGGGGAGGGGATCCAGGGCGATCAGGTACGGCAGGTCCGTGTACCGCGTCACGTAGTCGATGAACCGGGGCACCTGGCGGTCGACGAAGAACTCCTTGAGGACGACGTGCCCCATCGCCATGGCCAGGGCGCCGTCGGTGCCGGGTTGGGCCGGGAGCCACTCATCGGCGAACTTGACGTTGTCGGCATAGTCGGGCGAGACGACGACGACCTTCTGGCCCCGATAGCGGGCCTCGGCGATCCAGTGGGCGTCGGGCGTGCGGGTGACCGGGACGTTGGAGCCCCACATCACCAGATAGGTGGCGTCCCACCAGTCGCCCGACTCGGGCACGTCGGTCTGGTCCCCGAACATCTGCGGCGAGGCGACCGGCAGATCGGCGTACCAGTCGTAGAACGACAGCATGGTGCCGCCGAT
>JADGGF010000440.1 GCA_019690055.1 Micromonosporaceae bacterium | reverse complement strand
GTGTCCGGACGCGCACCTGGATCCGGGTCACCGTACGTACCGCGTCGGCCGGACCCAGTGCCGCCGGCCATCCCGCGGCCGGCCGGACCTAGCGTCACCGGCCATCCCGCGGCCGCCGTTCGCGTCACCGCCAGCGCGCGCCGGCCGCACCCCGCCCGGACGGACCGGCAAGCCTCCGCCGGCCACCGCGCCACCGGCCAGGCGCGATTCCGTCGCCAGGGGCGGGACCGGTGGGCGGGGGCGCGCCGCCGCCACGTACGCGCGCCCTCGCTCACCGGTACACGCGCCCGCATCCAACGGGCGCCAAATCCGAGGCGCGCTTTCGAGGCGCCGAATCCAAGGCGCCCGCTGTCGAGGCGCCAGCACCAGAGGCACCCGCCTCGGGGACGCTCACGCGGCACTCGCGACCGACCGACCCCAGAGGCGGGGTCGACTGACTACGGTGGCTGGCATGGCCACGTTGCTGTCCACCGACGAGCTGACGGACCGGCTCGCCACGCTCGCGGGTTGGTCCGGCGACACGACCGCCATCACGCGGAGCGTCGAGCTGCCCACCTTCCCGGCCGCGATCGAGGTCGTCAACCGCGTCGCCCAGGTGGCCGAGGACATGGATCACCACCCCGACATCGACATCCGGTGGCGCACCCTGACCTTCACCTGCGCCACCCACTCGGCCGGCGGCGTGACCGACCTGGACGTCGAGCTCGCCCGCCACATCAACGAGATCGTGGCGACCGCGACCGGATAAGGGCCGGCCGCGCCGGTCGTCAGCGTGTCCCGGCTGGCGTGACGGTCGTCTATGCCTGGTCGTCCGCCGCCGACGCCGCGGCCGCGAGCGCTCGCGCCTGGTTGACCAGACCCGCCACGTGGGCTCGGCTCTCCGGTCCGGGCGGGAACGACACGGTGTGATAGAGCCCTTCCCCAACCACCGTCACCTGCACCGAGCCGGCGAGGTGGCGCTCCTTGATGCGCAGGAAGAGCAACGGCACGAGCAGGATCCCGAAGACCGCGGCGAGCACGCGCGCGTACCGCGGGGTCTTCGCCACGACCGTGGTCGTGTCCCGCACCGTCCACGTCGTGCCCGCGAGCGGGAAGCGTCCGCGCGGGACCAGTACTGAGTCAGGGGTGACGAGAACATCGCCGATCGTCACTACCACGCCCTGGTAGCCCGGGCGGGCGTCCCCACCCGGCCCGGGGTCTTCGTGGCCGCCCGGCGCCTGCTGCGGGTTCACGGACAGGTCGGTCACGCATTTCACGGTAAGCCGGGCCGCCGCCGAACCCGGGCAGGCGGACCGGCTCGTCCGGCGTGTCAACCTTCCGACTCGCCCGTCACCTCTCGCGTGGCGGTGGCGGCGGCGGTCACCGCCTCCATCGGGCGGTGGGCGGGCCGGTCACCGTCTCCGTCCGGCGGCGGACCCTCGATCACCGTCTCCGTCAGGCCGCGGCGGCGAGCGCCCGGGCCTGGTTCACCTGGTCGTGCGCCCACATGGCGGTCGTCGGTCCGGCCGGCAGGTGCGTGCTGTGGTAGAAGCCCGGCCCGGCGACGCTGACAGCGACGAATCCCGAGTACTTCTTCTCCTTGATCAGCAGGAACAGCAGGCCGAGCAGGCAGAACAACGCGAAGACGATGGCGAGGACGATCGCATAGGCGGGAATCTCCTCGGTGACCTGCGTGGAGTCCTGCACCGTCCAGGTCGTCCCGCGCAGCGGGTACCGGCCGTGCGGGACCTGGACGGTGTTCTTCGTGACCACGATGTCGCCGATGGTGACCAGCGGCGGTTCGTACGCCGTCACGTCCCCGGACGCCTGGCCCGGCGCGCCCCCGCTGGTCGGGGCCGGGTAGCCGCCGGGAGGCGTCACCGGATAGGGATTCTGGGAGACACTCGGTGTCTCGGGACCGCTCGGCGGCGGTGGCGGGTAGCCGGTTGGCGCGGACCCGTACGGATCGACGGGCGGTGGTGGCGGGTTCCCCAACGGATCGCTCGGAGGCCGGTATTCACCAGTCGGATCGGTCACGCCGCCTACCGTAGTCAATGCGACCCCCGCGACGCGACGCGGACCGCGGCACGATTTCCGGAAACCGGCCGAGCAATTACGACAAAACAGCTGGACTCGTCGGTCCCGAACAAGTCAGGCAGGGCCAGGGCCAGCGTCAGGAGGGAATTGACCGGCACACCACGGGCAGCGTAACGACCCGAGCAGGTCGGCGACCGAGACCTGGGTGTCCACGTTGATGCGGGTGACCGTGACCACCGTGCCGGTGGCCGGGTCCCAGGCCACGAGCAGCGACCGCTCGTCGGTGCGTACGGCGACCAACGCGCCGCCCAACCCAGGCACCCAGCCAGGGCGGGCCGGTGACGACCCGCCGGACGTCAACCTGCCCCGCTCCCGCCACCGGCTCGACGGTTCCGGTGGCGTCCCGGTCGCGCCAGAACAGCAGCGTCGATCGGGGCGTATGTGGGCGCTCGGCGGCGGCCGGATCGGGCGGGACGGCGACGAGCTGGGTCAAGCGCGGGGTGGTGTATCCCCGCAGGGTCAGCACATCGCCGCTGTCCACGTCGACGCTAGCCACTTCGTTGGTCATCATATCGACAACAAGCGATCCCTGTGGTCCGGGCAGCATGATCCGGCTGTCGTCCAGCCAGGTCAGCACCGGCACCTTGGGCTGCACAGCCCCGACCGTGATCCGCCGTACGCGCCCGGTGGGCACGTCGACCAGCTATAGGTCGCCGCCGCTGGGCAGCGCCACGACCGTACCGTCGGGCGACAGCGAGGTCGCGGCCAGGCGCGCGCCGGTCAGCCGTGGACCTTCGAGGAGGCGCACCCCCGTCAGGCCGTCTCGGTCGTCGCGCGCGAGGACGAGCCCGCCGTCGCTCGTCGCGGCGACCACCGTGGCGTAGGGCAGCGGGTCCCCGGCCAGACGCGGCAGACCGTCCACATCGGATGGCCGGAGGAGAAGATGCCGCGGCGGGCCGTCCCACTGCCACGAGTCCCGCATCGCCATCAGGTCGGCCACCGCCGGCAGGACGGTGACCCCATCGGGCACCTCCGTGGGCAACGGCGGTGGCGGCGGTGGCGCGGGCGGCACGAGCAGCACCCCGACCAGAACCGCCACGCCCCCCACCGCCAGCCCGGTCCAGCGACGCCGCCGGGCCCGCGCCGCCCGCGACCAGGCCGCGCCCGCGATCCGTACCGACTCGTCGTCCGGCCCGGCCCACTCGGCGGGCGGACGCAGCCGCAGCGCGGACCGCAGGTTCAGGGCCTCGGCCGGGACGGCCACGTGCTGGCTCTGCGCCTCCCGTTGCAGCCACTGCTCGCGCTGGCGGAAGGCCGCTACGCGCCATACAGCGCGCGGAGGCCGGCCTCGGGCGCACCATTCTTCTTCGTGATCTGGGGCGTGCCGTTTGTCGCCGCGGGGCTCTATGTGATGTTCTTCCGGTTCGTTGTCCGGGCCCGGTCGTTGCGGTAAGCCCGCTATCTGGTAACGACCATGCGAGTGATCGTTACTGGCGGTTCTACGGGCAGGGCCCGAGCCGAGGCGTGTCTCACTTAGTTGAATCAATCGATTATCAAGGAACGGGCTGACGGCAGCGGTGACCTCGCCTACGGCTCCGTCACGTCGCCGTTCGCGTTCGGCAGGCGCCGCGGCGGGTTGGCGTGGGGGCCGGATCTGCTCTTGCCACCGGTATTTCGCCCGCTGTCGGCGTCATGACCGAAGGCCCGTATCACGAACGTCTTACGAGTACCGGCCCGGTCCGGCCTTGCCGTACATCAGATAGAGCATCGCGCCGATCGGAAACAAGAACAGGATGAGCAGAACCCACGTTCGGCGGTCGAAGCGCAGAAGCTGGTGGTCCGGAGTGGACGCCAGGTCTCGCAGCGCCCGGGAGTCGACCCACCAGACGGCGAAGGCCAGCAGGCAAGCTGCCGCCAATGCCGCAATGCCTTCTGCCGTCATGCGCCCTCCCACGCGACCACGCCTGGCCCATTGTCATACACGGGCTCGACGTTGCCTTCACGGCGCAGGAGGGCTCAGGGGCGGCGACCGCGAGCGGCCGGCCTGCTCAGTGGCCGGCGCTGCTCGGGGTCCGGGCCACTCCCACGGGGCAGGTCAGGCCGGTCGGGCCGTGGTTGCAGTAGCCGTACGGGTTCTTGG
>JADGGF010000439.1 GCA_019690055.1 Micromonosporaceae bacterium | reverse complement strand
AGTTCATTCCAGTGCATACCTAACCTACCGAATCCGCACGATACGGGCGTTCTGAAGTCCTGGACCAGGATTCCCCATTCGGATCGGTTGAATCGCAGCGGGCGTGCCAACGAGCGAGCTTCCGGACGCTGCGACCCGGTATTCGAACCCTCCGGCTGCCACACGCACGAATGGCTCCCGATGCAGAGGATCCGGTCAGGTAGGAATTCCCTTATTGAACTCAACCCAACCTTCGAGGCCGGGCCGCGGCTACATCGCTGCATCGCCCCCGGATCCCGCCGTAACGTCTGGGCCGAACCACACGAGTGCCTGGCCGTGGCCGCGGGTCCAGGCCAACGGGACCTCGTCGAGCGCGAGCACGTTGAGCACAGTGTCATCGGGCGGCGGCGGGAGATCGACGTACGGCAGCACGTCCGGCCCCTCGATCGCGACCCAGCGAACCCGGTCGAGGCGACGAATGAAGTCCACGAACGCCGCACGCCGGTCGGACGGAACCTGGTACAGCACACTGCGGTGGAACACGACCAGCGTCGCCTCAACCGGTGCCTGGGCGATGAGCGAGGAAAGCTCCTCCGCCAAATCGCCGCGCACCAGGTGCCGCGGGTCGGCGGCGACGATGGCGGCGGCCCGGTGCAGGCGTTCGCGGCGCTCGGCGTGTTCAGGACAGACGAGCGCGTCGAGCCAGGCCAGGTCGCCCGGGTCCCTGACATCGAGCGGACTGAGGTCCAGGCCCGCCCGCCAGACCACCTCCGGCCGCCGGCTTGGTGGCTGAATCCCCACGAGGTCGCAGTCGAGCACCAGATCGCCGTCCCCGAGCAGGTGCTCACCGTAGCGATAGGTGTACTTGTCCGGATAGAGGCAGAGCCCTGCGGATGCACCGACCTCGATCAGAGCAACGGGCTGAGGCAGCGCGGCCAGGACGGGCACCAGCAGCGCACACCGACCGGGCTCGTTGGTCTGCGTCGCTCGCGCCATCATCTCGGCCGCCACCGCCGGCCAATGCGCTACGACAAACTCGCGGAAGGCCGGCGGCGACTGGATCGGCCCGTCCAGCAGACGTACGACCGCAAGAGGGTGTTGGGCTGTCGCTGGCCCGGCGGCAGCGTGTCCAGAAGCGGCAGAAGCTTCTCGTCCCGGCTGACCGCCAAGGCGAGGCGCTCGTACGTTGGCGACGAGCCACGGGCGTCCTTCTCAGCGGACTGCCGATACCACTCCGTGTCCAAACGGCTCATGGTCGCGACCGCTCAAGCATCAGGATGTCGCGCCGAGCCGGTCAGCGAGGCAGCGGCTTGTAGAACACCAGCCCGTTGCCCTGGTTGTCGTAAACCACCGCGCGACGCTCGTGCGCGTCGTCGTACGGCCCCTTCACGATGGCTCCGCCGGCCGCCTCGATGGCTGCGGCGGCCCCGTCAACGTCCTCGGTCCGGATGGCCACGACCACCTTGCCGGGCATCGGATGGTCGATCGGGGTGGCGAGCGCGATGGTGATGGAGCCGCCATCGAGGGCCGCGTAGTGGGAGCCATCGCGGAACTTCAGCGTGAACCCGAGGCTCTCGTAGAAGCGAATGGACTCGTCGAGGTTGTCGGTCGACAAGACCACCTGGCGCACCTGCTTGTCACTCATCCGCGTCTCCTTCCCGGTCTCCTTCCATCCCGGCGCCCCCGTGATCGCCTCCGCGCCAGAGTATCGCCCGCTCCATTTGGCGCCGCGGCACCGGGATGCGCGGGTCGTCGGCCGCGCGCATCCCACGGCGGATCGCTTGACCTTGACACAGTGGCAAGGTGTTCCGTTGCCGTCATGGAGCTGTTCTCATGACCGGGCCGACCGACGACACGATTGCGATGCGGGCTCTCCGGGGACTGGAGCACGACAGCGCGTCGGTGCGGCTGCAGGCGGCACTGGCCGTTGGTACGACGCCGGATCCCCGATTCATCGACCGACTCGTCGAGCGCTGCGGGGTCGAGCCGGACTTCTACGTACGCGACATGCTCGCCTGGGCCCTCACCCGCCACCCGTCCTCGGCGACCGTGCCCCGGCTCATCGCGGAACTGGACTCACCGCAGCCGCAGGCGCGCAGCCAGGCGCTGCACACCCTGTCCAAGATCGGGGATCGCCGAGCGTGGCCGTCGATCACAGAGGACCTGCTGACCGACGCCGACCCCGACGTGGCCCGCAGCGCCTGGCGAGCGGCGGTGGTGCTCGTGCCTCCGGGCGAGGAAGTTGCCGTGGCCCGGGTGCTGATGACGCAGCTCGGGCGGGGCGATCGTGAGCTGCAGTTGAGCCTCAGCCGAGCGTTGGTCGCGCTCGGTGAGGTGATCGTCCCGGGTCTGCCTGCCGCGATGGCGAGCCCCGACCCGCAGATACGCCAGCACGCGATCGCCACCGAACGACTGTTGCGCGACCCGGACGCCGGGTTCGCGTACGCGATCGAGGAGGCGAAGCGCATCGTCGCCCTCGGCCCCGCCCGCGATGAAGGATGATTCGGCTGTGTTGATCGGCGACGTGGCGCGAAAGTCCGGGGTCAGTGCCCGCATGCTGCGGCATTACGAGTCGCTCGGTCTCGTGCGGCCGACTGGTCGTACCGGGACGGGCTACCGCGAGTACTCCAGCGACGACATCCGACGCATCTTCCACATCGAGTGCCTGCGGTCCCTCGGGCTGTCGCTGCGCGACGTCGGGCGCGCGCTGGACGATCCCGGCTTCACGCCGACCGAGATGGTCGGCGACCTCATCCGCCGGACGCAACAACGCATCGGCGCCGAGACCGAACTGCTCGCCCGGCTCCGTCGGATCAACGCGGCGGAGCCGGGCGACTGGGAGGAGGTGCTCCAGATCGTCGCCCTCCTCCAGGACCTGGGATCGGAGAGCGCGGGCAAGCGCCAGCAGGCCGCCCTGTCTGCCGTCGAGGAGGCACCGGCGCTCGCCGAGCCGCTGGCCGAGGCGGTGCTGAACGAGGCGGATCCGAACGTGGCCGGAGCCCTGCGGTGGGCGCTGGCGCAATCCGGCGACGGCGCCCTGCCGCGACTGGCGGAGGGCCTGCACGCGCCCGACGCCGAGGTCCGCACACGCGCCGTCCAGTCCATCGCGGAGATCACCCACGCGGCGGCAACCGCCCTGCTGCGGGACGCCCTCACGCACACCGACAGCACGGTCCGCCGGTACGCGGCTCTGGCGCTGGGAAACCGCGGCGTGGCCGACGCGATACCGACGCTCATCGAGATGATCGTCAACGATGTGCGGGACGCCGATGCCGCCGATGCACTGAGCACGCTGGCCGGCGATCCCGACCTGGCCGAGCAGATCGCCACCCAGCTCGCCGACCGACTGGCCGACGGCGCCGTCGACGCGTCGACCCGACTACGGCTGATCCAGGCGCTCGCCGACATCCCCGGCGCCACGGCGTCCCGTACCCTGGCGGATCTGTCGCAGGACGAGGACCGCGCCGTTGCCCTCACGGCGACATACGTTCTCACGCGACGCAACACTCAACGACCCTGACCCGTAGCTTCCAGCGGTTCCGGGACAAGGCCTCGGCCGTTCTGCATGCCCCGCCGGGATGAAGCTTGGAATACGAGGTATTGCGTTATGTCACTTCTCGAGAGCCGATCGACGAGCGCGGCGTAAGTCAGTACGCGCTTAGCCGCTGGGGCGCGACGCACCCGTTCGACCGCCCGTCACGAACCGTTGCCTCCTACCCACGCGACAGCCATGGGTCGATGACATCGATTCCCGTGTAGGCAAAATCCTTGGTATTGCGGGTAGCAAGAGTGGCGGAGCGACTGCGGCTCTGACTCGACATGGGCCCGACCGTACCGCGCCGGTCGGCGGCGCCCCATCGGAACCCGGCGTCATCCCGCGTCGGCGAACGGAGCCCTGACGATGCGCCCGACGAACAGCGCCCGGAGCCATTCAGCCCCGGGCCGCTGTCCCCTTGAGGAGGTCCCATATTTCACGAGCTCGCATGGGCAGCTGGCTCGCCCTCCGGTTGCTCGGGGCTGTCCGGGTCGATGTTGACGTTGTGGTGGAAGACGTTCTCCGGGTCGTACGCGCGCTTCACCGTGCGCAGCCGCGCGTACGTGGCGGCGTCGAACACGGCGGCCGCGCTGGTCGCGCGGTCGCCCTCGAAGTTGACGTACCCCCGGCCCAGACCGTGCGGGGCG
>JADGGF010000438.1 GCA_019690055.1 Micromonosporaceae bacterium | reverse complement strand
ACACCGGCCATACGCCCTCCGGGGGTGTCTGGTGGGCTGTTTTTTGTGTAAAGACGGTGATCTTCGGGGCGTGGCTGATCCCGTCGGTCGGCTGCGGTACGGCCCGGGCCGTACCGGCCTCGATGGCGTCGAGCACGCTCACCAGCAGCCCCGCGCCCGCGACCGAGAGCCGGCCCAGCAGGTCGCCGGCGGTGTCGGTCGGGCCGATCTTCTCGACGACGCTGCCGTAGACCGGGCCCGTGTCGAGTCCGGCCTCGAGCTGGAACACGGCCGCGCCGGTGAGCTCGTCACCGTGCAGGATCGCGTGCTGCACCGGGGCCGCGCCCCGCCAGGCGGGAAGCAACGAAAAATGCAGATTGATCCACCCATGTCGGGGGATGGCCAGCACCTTCGGGGGCACCAGGGCGCCGTAGGCCACGACCGGCACGCAGTCCGGGGCCAGGGCGGTCAGCGCGTCCACAAAGGACTGCTCCTTGGGATGGGCCGGCGTCAGCACCTCGATCCCCCGCTCGTCGGCCCAGGCGCCGACCGGTGAGCGCTGCGGCCGCCGGTTGCGCCCGGCCGGGGCGTCGGGCCGGGTCACCACGGCGACCAGCTCGTGCGATGAGCCCTGCAGCGCCTCGAGCGAGGGCAGGGCGACCTCGGGCGTGCCCGCGAAGACCAGACGCACCGCGGCCTACCGGTGGGGGCTGACTTTGACGGTCGGCGGATTGGCCGGGTCGTACCAGGGCGCCTGCCGGATCTCCCGCATCGCCTGTTTGCGCGCCGCCGGGTCGAGTCGGTCGAGGAACAGGATGCCGTCCAGGTGGTCGACCTCGTGCTGGCAGCAGCGCGCCATCATGCCCGTGCCGACGATCTGCACCGGATCGCCATACTGGTTGAAGCCCTTGGCCACCACGTTCAGGCGTCGCTTGGTGTCGACGTAGACGCCCGGAATCGACAGGCACCCCTCCGGACCGTCCTGCTCCTCCTCGTCGGGGAACTCCAGCACCGGGTTCACCAGGTGCCCCACGACGTCGTCCACGTCGAAGGCGAAGACCCGCAGCCCGACGCCGAGCTGCGGCGCGGCCAGACCGGCACCGCCCGCGTCGAGCAGCGTGTCGGTGAGGTCCTTGACCAGCGTGCGCAGTTCCTTGTCGAAGTCCACCACCGGGTCCGCCTTGGTGCGCAGCACGGGATCCCCGAAGAGTCGGATCGGCTGTACGGTCACCGGCGGCTTCCTCCTCGATCGGCTGGGCTTACGTGTGGGCTTACCGGATGTGCCCCAGGGTGGCGGTCTCCGTCGGGCGTCCAATCTGGGCGCGTCCCAGTCTACGGAGGGCGGAGACCGTACGGTCGCACCGTCCCGGCCGGGACCTACCCGGCGACCGGAATCTCGACGAAACCGCGCAGGGTCAGCCGCGGCCGGCGCAGCGGCGGGGCGACCAGTGCCAGGCGAGGCAACGCCTGCAGCAGCAGGGGGAAGGCCACCTGCGCCTCCATCCGGGCCAGCGCGGCGCCCAGGCAGTAGTGCCCGCCCGCCCCGAACGACAGCGGCGCGATGGCCTCGCGGGTCGGATCGAAGACGTGCGGGTCCGGATACCGCGCCGGGTCGCGGTTGCCGGCGCCGAGCAGGACGAGGACCTGGCTGTAAGGCTCCAGCCGCACGCCGTGGATCTCGACCGGCTCCCGGCACCAGCGCGTGGTGAGCTGAACCGGCGAGTCCCAGCGCAGCACCTCCTCCACGAACGACGGCGCCAGCGCGGGGTTCGCGCGCAGCGCCGCGGCCAGGTCGGGGCGCTCCAGCAGCACCGCCAGCCCGTTGCCGATCAGGTTGGTCGTGGTCTCGAACCCGGCCACGAGCAGCAGGACGAGGTTCGCGATGAGTTCGGACGCCGACAGGGTGGTGCCGTCGGCGTCGTGGGCCTGGGTCAGCGCCGTCACGAGGTCCTCGGCCGGTTGGCGCCGACGGGCCTGCACGAGGTCGGTGAAGTACAGGCCCAGCCGGCTGCGGGCGCGGACCGCCTCGTCGACGTCGGTCACCAGCAGCGCGGGCTCCAGCACCTCGGTGAGCGCGTGCGCCTGCTCGCGGAACCAGTGCTGGTCTGTGGCCGGCACCCCGAGCAGGGTGCAGATCACGCGGATCGGCAGCGGGTAGGCGAACTCGGTCACCACGTCGAACGCGTCGCCGCGCTTGGCCAGGTGAGCCAGGTAGCGGGCGAGCGTGGTGGCCTGCTCGGTCACCGCCGCCCGCATGCCCGCAAGGCGCCGCGCCGTGAAGGCCCCGGCGGCGAGCCGCCGCATCCGGGTGTGGTCGGGCGGGTTGGCGCGCAGCATCGAGTCACCGAGGACCGCCTCCTCGGCGCTGTCGACGCCCTGCAGCCCGGCGAGCTCCCGGTCGGGCACCAGCATCCGTGGGTCACGCAGGATCGCGTCCGCGGCGGCGTACCCGCTGGCCACCCAGAACCGTTCGTCGACCCGCACCAGGGGCCCGCACGAACGGATGGCGTCGTAGAGGGGATAGGGATCGAGCCAGTGCTGTCCACTGAACAGGGCGCCGACCGCCTCGCCCACACCCGTCGCCACCCGAGCGAACCTACCAGCCGTGGCCCGCCCTCACACCCCGCGAACGCAGTCACATATGCATAGGTGGATGTCGGGATCCCGAGATTTGGCCGGGTTACCAGAGGTCGCGGGGATCGATCTGGATGCGGACGCTGCCCTCGGCCTTGCGGGCGCTGCGCACCCCGGCCGCCGCCCGCAGGGCCGCGGCGAGCGCCGGGCCGGCCGAGCGTTGGGCGACCCGGATGAGGACGCGCTCCTCCGGCTCCTCGCTGGCGGCGGGCGGCGAGGCGACCGGCACCGGACCGAGGACGACCGCACCGTCGGGCAGGGCGGCCAGCGCGAGCAGCTCCGCCACGGCCGCGGGCGCTCCGGTGACGCTCGCCATCCGCGCGGCGGGCGGGAAGCCGAGCTCACGCCGCTCGGCCAGCTCCCGGGCCGCGAAGCCGGCCGGGTCCCAGCGCAGCAGCGCCTGGACGGCCGCGAGCGCGCCGTCGGCGACGACCACCACTCGCCCGCCCTCGGCAGCGGGGCGGGCCAGCGTGGCGGCGGCGAGCCACCGGCGCAGCGTCTCCTCGGCCGCCCGCAGGTCAGCCCGGCCGAGCAGGGCCCACGTGTCCAGCAGCAGCACCGCCCCGTACCCCCCGGCCGCGGCCGGCTCGGCGCCCGGCGTCGCCACGACCAGGGCCGGCTTTCCGTCCACTGTGGACAGCACGCCGTCGCGCCCCGACGTCCGTACGGTCACCCCGGGAAACGCCCGACCCAGCTCCTCGGCCGTCCGGGCCGCGCCCACCACCGACGCGCGTAACCGCCGCCCGCCACAGTGCCGGCAGGCGAAGTCGGCGGCCGGGCGGCCGCACCACCGGCAGGCCGCCACCCCGGGCGAGCTGCGCAGCTCCAGCGGGCCGGCACACCGGGCGCACCGGGCCGGCGCGTGACACTCCACACAGGACACCGCAGGGACGTAGCCCCGACGGGGTACCTGCACCAGCACGGGCGCGCCGGCCGCCAGCGCGTCCCGGGCCGTGCGCCAGGCCAGGCTCGGCAGCCGGGCCGTCGCCGCGGCCGGGTCGCGCGCCCGGTCGGCGTCGTCGCCGGTCGGGGCCACCGCGGGGGCCCGGGCGCGGACCACGAGGCGGGGGGCCACGAGCTCGGTTGCCCAGCCGGTCTCGATGAGCAACTGGGCCTCCGAGCTGCGGGCGGTCGCCGCGACCACGGCACCGGCGTCGGCGAGCTGGGCCCGCAGCAGCAGCACCTGCAGCGCGTGGGGGTACGGTGCCCGCGGCTCGGCGTGCAGGTCGTCGCCGTCGTCCCAGATCACCACCAGGCCCAGGTCGCGCACCGGGGCGAACGCGGCCGCCCGGGTGCCGAGCACCGCCGGCACCTGGCCCCGGCTCGCGCGCAGGAACCGCCGATAGCGCTCGGCCGGCCCCAGCGCGTTATGCAACGACACATAAGAATCTGTTCCAAGCGTCCCGGCCACGGCGGCCTCCAGCCGCGCCAGGTCCCGGGCGTCGGGCACCACCGCCACCACGCCCCGTCCCGCCGCAACCGTGACCGCGACCGCCTCGGCCAGCCGGCCTGCCCAGTCCTCCCCCGGCAGCATCGTCACCACGGCCCGCGGCGG
>JADGGF010000437.1 GCA_019690055.1 Micromonosporaceae bacterium | reverse complement strand
CGGTCGAGAGCAGGCCGGAGCGTGGGGGCCAACGTTCGTCCCCCCGTGGACGAGCGCTCGCCCACGTAGGTCTCGGCAGTGTCCAGGCTCCCGCGTCGCCCCGTGGCGCGCGGGATAACCGCGAACCGGCTCCCCGATCGGCACCCAGACCGACCTGGCGAGACGCGGATGCGGCGCGCGCTCGGCGGCATCTGAGCCGGGCGCGGCACGACTTCCAGTAACGCTCGCGGAGCGGGGAGCAGGAAGGATTCCGGCAACGCTTGCGCCAGCGGAAGCAGGAAGCACCTCGAGGAAGGAATCCATTGAGCGACACCACCGACGTCACGTCGGACGTCCCCGGCACCTCAGAGACATCGACCACCGGTCGCCGCCGGAGGAGCGGCGGTGGTGGCTTGGCCAGCATGCTGCTCGGCGAGCTTCAGCAGATGGCCTCGTCGATGGGGATTTCTGGTACAGCGCGAATGCGCAAGGGCGACCTGATCGCGGCAATCGAGCAGGGTCAGGCCGAGGGTCGGGTGCCGCGTGCCCGGGCGACGTCCGGCACCGAGGGAGCCGAGCCTGCCCCAACCGGACGCACTGCTGAGGTGGCCGCGCGCACCGAGGCCCCGCGGTCCGAGGTACGCGGCCAGCTGCGTGGCGACGACGGCGCCGCGCGCCGCACGGGCGAGGAGGAGGGCACCGAGCAGCGCCGCTCCCGGCGGGCCTCGCGGCCGGCCGGTCCGCCCGAGCCGCGTGAGGATCGGGTTGAGGTCGAGGCGGTCGTCGCCGACGGCGGCCGTGGGGCTCAGCCCGCGGCGGGCGTCGCCGAGGCGGGGGCTTCCGCTGAGAGCGAACGCCGGGAACGCTTCGAGCGCAACGGGTACGACGCGGGCGACCGCGTCGAGGACCGGGCCGCGCGCAACGGCGGTGACCGTACGGTCAGCGACCGCAACGGCGGCGAGCGCGCCGAGCGGGCCGACCGCAACGGTGACCGTAACGGCGACCGGAACGGCCGGGTCCAGGTGACCGAGCGGACGCACGAGGAGGACGAGGAGGGCGGCGGCCGTCGCGGCCGGCGCAGCCGGTTCCGGGACCGCCGGCGTGGCCGGGGCGACCGGGGCACCGACGCGGCGACCGGCGAGCCGACCGTCAGCGAGGACGATGTGCTCGTCCAGATCGCCGGCATCGTCGACATCCTCGACAACTACGCCTTCATCCGGACCTCCGGCTACCTGGCTGGGCCGAACGATGTCTACGTGTCGATGGCTCAGATCAAGCGGTACGGGCTGCGCCGCGGCGACGCGGTGACCGGGGCCGTGCGCGCCCCGCGCGAGGGCGAGCAGCGGCGGGACAAGTACAACCCGCTGGTGCGGCTGGACACCATCAACGGCATGGACCCCGAGGAGGCCAAGCGCCGCCCGGAGTTCTACAAGCTGACCCCGCTCTACCCGCAGGAGCGGCTGCGGCTGGAGACGGAGCCGCACATCCTGACCACGCGGGTCATCGACCTGGTGATGCCGATCGGCAAGGGCCAGCGGGCGCTCATCGTCTCGCCGCCGAAGGCCGGCAAGACGATGATCCAGCAGGCGATCGCCAACGCGATCACCCGCAACAACCCCGAGTGCCACCTCATGGTCGTCCTCGTCGACGAGCGGCCGGAGGAGGTCACCGACATGCAGCGCTCGGTGAAGGGCGAGGTCATCGCCTCCACCTTCGACCGGCCGCCGCAGGACCACACGACGGTCGCCGAGCTGGCCATCGAGCGGGCCAAGCGACTGGTGGAGCTGGGCCACGACGTGGTCGTGCTGCTCGACTCGATCACCCGCCTGGGCCGGGCGTACAACCTGGCCGCGCCCGCCTCGGGCCGCATCCTGTCGGGTGGTATCGACTCGACCGCCCTCTATCCGCCCAAGCGCTTCCTCGGTGCGGCGCGGAACATCGAGAACGGCGGTTCGCTGACCATCATCGCCAACGCGCTGGTGGAGACCGGGTCCATGATGGACACGGTCATCTTCGAGGAGTTCAAGGGCACGGGTAACGCCGAGCTCAAGCTCGACCGGAAGATCGCCGAGAAGCGGGTGTTCCCGGCGGTCGACATCGACGGATCTGGAACCCGTAAGGAGGAGCTGCTGCTCGCGCCCGAGGAGTACGCGATCATGATCAAGCTCCGCAAGGTCCTCCACTCGCTGGAGCCGCAGGCGGCGCTCGACCTGCTGCTGGACAGGCTGCGGCAGACCCGGACCAACGTGGAGTTCCTGATGCAGATCGCCAAGACGACTCCCGGCGAGTAGCACCGCTCGACTCCCCGAATAGCGATCATCGTCACGATCCCTCCTCGCCAGGCGCGGCGAGGAGGGATCGACCTTGTCGGACTCCTGTGGCAGCATGGGCCCGATTCACGGGGAGGCGACGATGGCAGACGACTCGATGGCATCGACCAGCGCTGGATCGGTGCGGGGCGACGCATGGGCGACGGTCGCCGCGTTTCTGGGCGCGCTCGGCGTTGGGTTCATCTTTGCCAAGCTCTGGAGCGGGGAAGCCGGCTGGTATCTGTTCGGTAGCACCTATTGGCTGTCGGCCGACCCGACCTGGCCGCGCCTGGTCCCGGCGCTCGCCGTGGCGACGATCATGCTGGCCGCGGTGCTGGCCGGCCGGTGGGGCTGGGTGGTCGCCTGCGTCGGCCTGGCCCTCCACTTCGGCGTGCACGAGTTCAGCCTGGGGCGGTGGCTCGACTACGGCGGGACCGCGTTGGTGCTGGTCGCAGCCGGGACCGCGGGTGTCGGTGGGGCGCTGGCGGCGTTCGGCGTGGCCGACCGGGCCGGCCGCCTGGCGATCGGTGCCGGTCTGGCCCTCGGGGTGTACAGCCATCTGACGCCGCTGGATGCTCCCCTGGCCGCATCGTCCACAGACACCCGGCTCCGCCTGTTGACACCGCTCGCCCTGTGCGCGGTGGCGGCGGTGGTCTGGTTCGTCCGGGGGACCGGTCGGTCCGGGCCGGGACCATCCGTCCCGAAGCCATCCGGCTCGGGGTCACCCGGCTCGGCCGGAGGACCCGCCGCCGAAGCCGCCGCGGAGACTGTCGCGGTCTCCGGGGCGACGGGGGCACCGCCGGCCCGCCGGCCCTGGGTCACCGTTGCGATGGCCGTGGGAGCGGCGGTGGGGGTGACGCTCCTCTACCTCGGCCTCATGGCGGTGCTCGACTCCGTCGCGCGTCGAAGCGGGAGCCAGCGACGGCAGGAGATGGTCGAGCTGCTGTACCAGGTGGGCCTGTTCGGGATCGTCGTGGCCGTCGGCGTGGTCCTCGGCATCTACGCGTACCGCCGGAGCGGCAGCGTGGCGGCCCGCTGGGTTTTGGTCGGGCTGGCCACGGGCACCGCTGCCTTGTTCATCGGCGGGGGCCCCGCGTTGTCGTGGGTCATGGAGCCGACCGTGGACAAGTGGCTCGTAAGCGGGGTCGCCACCGCGGGCGTGCTCCTGGGCGCCGTGCTGAGCCGGTTCGCCCTGGTGCCCTGGGACGGTCTCGGGTTGGTCGCGCTCGCCGTGGGTATCGTGCTCCGGTCGCCGCAAGGTCAGATCGAACTCGCAAAGCAGGACGCGACTGTGCGGCTCTTCGTGGTGTTCACGGTGGGGTTCGTGTTCGCGGCGTCGCTGTGCGCGCTGGCCACCCAAACGGCGCTGCGCGGGCTCGGCGGACCCGGTGAGGCCGCCGCGTTGGTCGGCCTGGGCTTCGCGGCCTCGGTGCTGGCGACGTCGGTCATCTTCCCGGCCTATCTGCTCGTGAATCAGCGGGGCAGCCTCGCCCTGGGCCCGGCCATCGCCGTCGGCATCATGGCCGTCGCCGCGCTCGCCCTGTACGGCCTGGGCCTCGTGGCCCGCTTCTTCCGCCGAGCCATCGAGGCCGAGGCCCGGCGCGAAGCGGGCCTGCCGTCGTCGTAAGGCTGGGCTTTCGTCGCCCCGCGAGGCGGAGCTGACGCCGGGGTAGGGCGGGGTCTCGCCGCCGTAGCCGGGGTGCTGTTGTCGGGCCGGCCGTGAAGTGTGTCACGATCATCGCGCCGCCCGGGAGGAACGTGATGACTGACACCGCCCCGCCGTCTGCTGACACACTGGCGTCGCGGCCCGTCCCGCCGTCGGATGCCGTCGGATCGCCGCCGCCCGTCCGGCCGTCGGATGCCGTCGGGTCGCCGCCGCCC
>JADGGF010000436.1 GCA_019690055.1 Micromonosporaceae bacterium | reverse complement strand
GCGTTGCACACGCTCGTGCTGCTCGGGGCGGAGTCGGAGGCGCACCGGACGGCCGTCGTGGACGTGATCTGCGCGTTCCTGCGTACGCCCGGTACGGATCCCGCGACCCGGGAGACGGCCGGCCGGCTGCTGCGGGAACGCCTGCAGCCGGCGCGGGCCGGGTTCTGGCCGGGGATGAGCGTGGACCTCTCCGGTGCGGTGTTGGCCGACCTGGATCTCAGCCAGTGCCGCGTCGACGGCGACCTGCGGCTGGACGGCTGCGTGCTGCGGGGGCAGACCCGCCTGCGCGGACTCGTCGTCGGGGGCACCACCCTGGTGCGGGCGGCCCGGTTCGAGGACCACGCCTGGCTCGAGCGGGCTACCTTCGGGGGTCCGGTCTGGTTCAACGGCACGGTGTTCGCCGGCGATGCCTGGTTCGGAGGCACGATGTTCGGCGGGTCCGCCACGTTCGCCGGCACGTCGTTTCACGGCCATGCCTGGTTCGGTTCGGCGTCCTTCGACCGCGGCCTCGATCTTGGACAGGCGGTCTTCTATCGCTCGGCCGGCTTCCGCGGGGCGGTCGCCCGGGGCCCGGTGAACCTGGCCGGCACCACGTTCCACGGACCGGCCCGGGTGTCGCGGCGCGGCGAGGAGTGGAACATCACCGCGCCCGGCTGGGAGGTCGTGGCCGATGACGACAACGTCGCCGTCGGTCGCCTCCTGTGGGTCGGCCGTCGCGACCTCATCGAGAAACCCGCACTCGTGGAGGAGCCCACCACCGTGTGACCCGGCGTCCACAGTGGCCGGCTCACCTCTACCCGGCTCACCCCTACCAGGTCGGCCGCCGCGGATCGAGCGTCCGCGGGTCGGATTCACTGTGGTGAGTGCGTCCGCCGGGGGGCCGGATGCGCGTCCGCCAACCCCGAGCCGTTCGGCTGACGCGCGGGCTTGTCGCCGACTGCGACGATGGTGCCCATGGTCGACGAGGCGGCAGACGCTCCGGTCGCGCCCCGGGTGTTCATCTCGTACGCGCACGACTCGCCCGAGCACCGCGAGCTGGTCCGCGCCTTCTGGACCCTGCTGCGAGCGCAGGGCGTCGATGCCCAGCTCGACGCCGCTCAGGACCAGGTGGGCATGGACTGGGCGCTGTGGGCGGAGAACGAGATCCAGATCGCCGACTTCGTCGTGGTCGTCGGTTCACCGCTGTACAAGCTGCGCGCCGCCGGGGCGACGGGGCCCGACGATGGGCGGGGCGTTTTCTGGGAGGCCCGCCTTCTGCGCGCCATGATCTTCGGTGACAAGGCGTCTGAGTCGATGCGCAAGATCCTGCCCGTGGTGCTGCCGGGCCGCTCGCCCGACGACCTGCCGGACTTCCTCGCCCCGTCTGCGACCCACTACTTCCGCGTGACCGAGCTGACCGAAGCGGGCATCGCCGACCTGCTCGGCGCGATCTTCCGCACGTCGGCTCCGCTGGTGCCCCCGCTGGGTTCGCCGCGCCGGCCGCGGGTGGTCACCGGCCTGACCCTGGACGTACGCGTTGCCGATGGGCGCATCCGGACGATCGCCGCGCTCGGCGGCGGCGAGCCGATCGCCCACGAGGCCGCCGTCCCGTTCGGGCTGTTCGACGCCTGGCGGGCCCTCTCCCGGGTGCCGTTGGAGGCGAACGCCGAGCTGGTGAGCCTCGGCACCCGGCTGTTCGCGGCGCTGTTGCCGCCCGACCTGCAGACGACCCTGCCCACGGTGGTGCAGGAGTTGCCCTTCGACGCCCACTTCCCGATCGTCGTGACCACCGCCGACGCCGGGCTGGCCGTGCCGTACGAACTGCTCTGCCTGCCCGACGGCCGGCCCCTGGCCACCGTGCCCCGGGTGTCGTTCCGCCGTCGCGTCCGGGGGCTGGCCGAGGAGCCGGCCCGCCCAACTCCTGGCCCGCTGAAGATCCTGGCCGCCGTGGCCGCGCCCACGAACACGGCGAGCGCTCCGCTCGACGTGGAGCGGGAGATGCAGGCGATCATCGACGTCGTCGGGCCGCTGGAGCAGGCCCAGGCTCAGGTGCGCATCCTCGAGGTGGCGAGCCTCGGCCAGATCGAGCGGGCCCTGCATCGCGACGAGTACCACGTGCTGCACCTGTCGGCCCACGGGTCGGCGTCCACAGTGGAGCTCGAGGACGAGGACGGCAACGTCGAGACCGTCGACGCCGCCCAACTCGTGGGGGCGCTCAAACGGCCGGGGCGCCGGCTGCCGCTCATCGTGCTGTCGAGCTGCTCCGGGGCGGCCGGCGGCGACACCGGGCTGGCGATCGAGCTGCTGCGCCACGGAGCCGACCGGGTCATCGCCATGCAGACGCGGGTCTCTGACCCGTACGCCACCGCACTCATGGCTCGCGTCTACGCCCTGCTCGCCGAGCGCAACCCACCGGTGGCGGTCGCCCTGGCCACGGCCCGGGCCGAGCTGCACGCCCAAGCGGTGGCGTCGGGCCGCGTCGACGCGCGGCCGGAGTGGGGCGTGGCCACGCTGCTGGCGGCCGGGGACGATCCGCCCCTCGTGGATCCCGCTCGGCGTCAGGACCTGAAGAACCCGGACGTGGCGCCGGCGGGCAAGGAGGTCCGCGAGCTGCCGCTCGGGGAGTTGATCGGCCGCCGGGACCAGTTGCGCCGGACGCTGCGGATCCTGCGGGGCGACCCGGCGGTCGCAGACATCGGGGCGAACAGCGGCGTGGTGCTGACTGGCATCGGGGGCATCGGCAAGACCGCGATCGCCGGCCGAGTGATCGCCCGGCTGCGGACCGACACCCCGCCGTGGGCCATCGTTGTGCACGTCGGCCGGTGGAGCCCGGCGTCGTTGCTGTCCGGGGTCGCCGCCCTCCTGCCGGCTGATGATGAGCGGGAGGCGCTGCTGGCCGCGCCGGGCGAGCAGCAGTTGGCATTCGTGCAAGACCTGCTGCGGACCCAGCGGCTGCTGCTGGTCTTCGACGACTTCGAGCAGAACCTGACCGTCGGCGGAGGGGAGTTCCTCGATCCCGGGTTCGCCGAGATCTTCGGCAATCTCTGCGCCGCCGCGGCGACCGGGCGGTTGCTGGTGACCTGCCGCTACCCCCTGCCGGCCGACCTCGATCTGGTCGACGTGCCGGTGCCGCCGCTGAGCCGGGCCGAGCTGGGGCGCCTGCTGCTGCGGCTGCCGGCCCTGGCCAACCTGACCGGCGAGGACCGTCGGACCATTGTGGACACGATCGGCGGGCACCCGCGGCTCATCGAGTTCACCGACGCGCTGATGCGGGGCCAGGGCGGCCGGGGTCGGCTGGCGTCGGTGGCGAAGCGGCTGCGGGCGCTGGCCGGCTCGGACATCGTCATTGCCCGCCGGCCGGAGCAGGCGCCGGGGGCGGCGGAGGCGGCCCGGCAGGCGGTGATCCTGGGCACCCGCGACATCCTGCTCGACGCGTTGCTCGGCCAGCTCACCGCGTCGCAGCGGGCGGTGCTGCTGCAGGCCGCCGTCTCCCGGGTCCCGTTCTCGGTGGCCGACCTGGCGTTCGCCCTAGCCGGCGCTCCCGTCGATCCCTCCGCTCCGGAGCGTGCATTTAAAGTTGTCAACGGTCTACCCCCCGCCGACGTGGCCCGGGCCGTCGAGGCCGATGCCGACCACCTCATCGCGGTCACGCTGTTAACCCCGGTTGACGGCGAGGTGGTCGTCCACGCGTGGGTGGCTGAGGCGCTCGCTAAGCATCAGGGCGACACGGCCGCTGATCGCCACCTCCGCGCTCACGACATGCGCTGGCACCGGATCACCGGTCGCCGGGGCGGTTTCGACGATCTCGTCGAGATGGCCCGCCACCTCGCCGCCGCCGGTCGCACCGACGATCTGGTCGACTTCGCCTTCGCGATCAGTAATCAGCTACCGGGTGAGCTCGCCGTGGCCGCCTTCCTCGGCGAGGTCCTCCCCTCGGTGCCGCAGGAGCATCCCCGCTTCCTCCCGCTCATGGGCCGAGAGCAACAAGCCCTCATCGCCACCGGCAACCGGGCGGCCGCCCTGACTCGGGCTCAGGAACAGCTGCGCGTAGCGCAGGTTCGCGTCGACACGGAACCGAGTAACGTGGGCTTTCAGCGTGACCTGTCGGTCTCCTACAGCAAGTTGGGGGATTTGGCGCAGGCGGCGGGGGATGCGGCCGCGGCCCGGGACTGGTACATGCAGGGGTTGGAG
>JADGGF010000435.1 GCA_019690055.1 Micromonosporaceae bacterium | reverse complement strand
CCCAGCAACTGGGTTAGCCCCCGCCCCTGTGTCAGGAAGGACGCCTTCCTAGGCACCAGGCGTCAAGAGGGCGTCCTTCCTAACACCGCCAGTCGAGGATCGGCCGGAGCTGGCGGATCATCATCGATTCGATCGGCAGCGCGGCCAGCACGCGGTCGCGCAGGGCAACCGCGAGCGGTGAGGACCACTGGCCGAGCCGGCCGGCGATCCGGGACCGGCGGACCACGGCCTGCGTGTGGCGCCGGCGCAGCGCGTCGTACCGGGCCAGGGCCTCGGGAACGTCATCGTCGTCGAGCAGCGCCGCCAGCGTGGCCACGTCCTCGACCGCCTGGCCGGCGCCCTGCCCGAGGTTGGGGGTCATCGCGTGGGCCGCGTCGCCGACCAGCGCGACTCGGCCGCGCACGAAGCTCGGCAGGTCGGGCAGCTCGTAGATGTCGTGGCGCAGGACGCTGTTCGCGGCGCGGAGAAAGGCCGGGATGGGCTCGTGCCAGTCCGCGAACCGGGCCCGCAGCTCGGCCAGCTCGTCCCCGGCCCGCTCGCCGGCGGGAAGGTTGGCCGTCGCGTAGCAGTAGACGCGCCCGTCCGGCAGGCCGGCGTATCCGAAGCGCATGCCCGGGCCCCACGTCTCGCCAGCGTCCTCAATGGACATGGGGGGCACCACCGTGCGCCACGCCGTGTAGCCCGCGTACCGAGGCGGCCGCGCCTGCGGCCACATCGCCCGCCGGACGGCGCTGTGGATGCCATCCGCCCCGATGACCAGGTCGGCGGCCTCGACCCCGCCGGCGTGCCGGACCTCCGCCCGGTCCTGAGCGGACGACACCGACAGGACCTCGACGCCGCACTGGGTCAGGTCGGCGGCCGCCTCGACGAGCACGTCGAGCAGGTCGGCGCGGTGCAGGATGACCACGGCGCCGAAGCGGCGGGCCAGCTCCTCGGCGTCCACGCGGACGATGAACCGACCGTCCCGCGATCGGATGCCGCTGTTCATCTCGGGCACCGCGAACGAGCGGATGCGCTCACCCACGCCGACGCGGTCGAAGGCGCGTAACGCGTTGGCCCACAAGGAGATCCCGGCGCCGACATCGGTGATCCGGGGCGCGCGTTCGAGCACCCGGACCTGCCAACCGCGTCCGTGCAGCGCGATCGCCGCCGCCAACCCACTGATGCCACCCCCGACGACGATGGCGGAACGTACGCCCATCACTGCCTCCTCCGATCCTCTACAGATGTAGAGTAGTCGAGGCGCGAGGATGAGATGCTGTGACAACAACCACCCGGCGCGATGCCCTCTGCGACGCGGCGATCGGTGTGATCGCGCGGGAGGGAATGCGCGGGCTCACTCATCGGGCGGTGGATCGGGCGGCCGGGGTGCCCGAGGGCTCCACGTCGTACTACTTCCGGACGAGGCTGGCCCTGCTCGTCGGTGTCACCGAGCGGCTCCTCGCGCTCGACCTCGCCGACGCGGCCGTGGCGCTCCCGGTCACCGCCCTGGACCTGGACACGGTCGCCGACCTCGCCACGCAGATCGTGGCCCACTGGACCGGACCCGGGCGCGACCGCATGCTGGCCCGGTACGAGATCTCGTTGGAGTCCGTGCGCCATCCCGAGTTGCGAGCCCGGTTCCTCGCCACCGGGGCGACGCTGCGCACCAGGATCGCGGAGACGATCGCCCACCTCGGTGCGCCCGATCCGCACCGGGCCGGCCGGGACTTCGCGGCCATGCTGGACGGTCTCATCTACGACCAGCTCGCGGGCGCCAGCGGCCCGCGCCCAGCCGCCGAGTTGCGCGCCACGATCCGCCAGATGCTGGCCGGCCTCGTCGGGGCGCCCCAGCGATGACCGGCCGCGATTCTCGATGCCGGCCCCGCCGGGGGCCCCGTGAGCGCAATACTGCACGGGGCGCTGGTGGCGTTGCGTCCGGGCCAACCGTCAGCAGCCGCTAACCTGTTTCCCATGCGGCGGCGCGGTGGCTGCCAGGTTCCATGCTCCATCGAACATTCCGGGCGACAGGATGGCATGGGCCACCGTTCCGTCGTCCAGCGTTCGAGTCCATCGCCAGCTCGGCCCGTGCGGCGTCGACACGATGCCGTCATCGACCCAGCCTTCAGACTCCAGCGCCGTGCCGGCGTGTTCTCCCAGCGCTTCGGGCTCGAGCTCGGTCTGGAAGTCGATGAGGACCATGATGTGGCTCCAGCCCTCAGTCTCCGGGCGGGCGTCGCATGAGTCCCATTGAGGCTCAATGAACTGACGGTTCACGGCCGTTGCGTCCGCCGGCAGCGCTACCTCAACGGACTTCAAGGCGGTGAGGATCCGGCCTCCGGGATCCGGATCCCCGCGGCCGCATCCACTCACTGCTATCGACGCGATGAGGGCAAGAATCAGTATCGGGCGATATGCCCGTCGAACGTCCAGGTCCATGGCAGGCTACGGCGACGTGCCGGGTACGAAGGTCCAGTCGAATTTGACTGCCACCCAATGCTGCCGCTCGTAGGTAAGCGCCATGGTGAAGTCCAGCATATTGTGAGGCTCCGCTTGTACCCACGCCCCATCCGGCCTCTGGACCTGCACCCGAGACCAGGTTTCGACGGTGCCGGCGACGACCACGTTGGTTCCGCTCGCGTCGAACTCGATGCTCCGCAACGAGAGATTATCGATGCCGCCCGCCAACACTCGCACTGTTCCTCCGCGCTGCATCGTCAGCGAGGAATTCAGCGCCAAAGCCTCTCGCTCGACCAGATCGCCGCCGAACGTCTCCGCGATCGCCGCCCTGCCTTCCGTCTCGTGCCTAGCGAGGTCGGCGGCGGTCGGTCCCTCGGGCTTCGACCCCGCTTGTCCAGGCGGCACCGGGAGGGTCTGGTGGACGCGTAGTGCATTCTCCACGGCCGCTCGAACCTGAGCTTCCGATGCGGACGCTGGTCCGGCGCCCGCACCAGCCGCACGCTCCACGTTCCCCGCGGCTGCACCGGATCCTATGCCGCGAGCAATCAACGGACCAGCGCCCAATGCGACAACCACTAATAGGGCAGCACCGAAGGGTCGCGCGCTCCGTAACCTCATGTCACTCCTCAACCGCCTCGTGGCCAGCGTGGGATCTAGTTCAGGTCACTAATGTGGACAAACGTAATCGTTGTCGTTGCCCACTGTGAGTTGTATGGCCACAACGACCAAAATGCGTGTTGACGATCCGTGACGTGCTGATTTACAACATTTCCCCACCATCCCGATTGTGGATCCGTGTATATGCCCACCTGGATGGCCGTGTGATCCTTTACACCATTACTGTCCCAGTCGTAGAACAGCACGTCGCCCTCGACCATGTCGTCCGGCGTAAATGTGGCCTGCTGTTGAGCTAGTGTGTGAGCCGTACCCTTGTATATCCCGCCCGGGTAGTGCCACATGAGGAACTGGTAGAGATCATTTGCCGACACCCACGACTGGCTCCAGCTGAAGCCCCATGTTGGGTCCCAATGCATCCACCACTCATGGTTGTCGGAGGTCCCGTTTAAGATCTCGCCAAAGTCACTCGGGCCGCCAACGTACGCATAACCGCCGCCACCGTACGGGTCGTGCAGCGCCTGGGAGACGAAGTTCGCGCAGTCAGCACCGAAGGACTGGTAGTTTGAGTTGCGCTTGTTCCACCAATACTCTGCATAAGCAACTGCACCCGGGCGGTTAAACGCCACGGCTGGAGATGGAGCGATCATTACGGCGACGAAGGTTGTCGCCGCCACGACCATGAGCCCACCAATTGTCCGCACAATTCGATGGTCGAGTTGGCGAGGTGGAGTCCACGTCGACCCAAGGGCTGCTGACTTCGCGTCCAAGGCGGTTTTTCTTCCATAGCGTTGGGCAGAAAAAGGGCGACACATGTGCATTGCTACGGGTCTCCGGCGCGTGTCTCTTGGTGGTGATCAACGGCACATCCCTCGTGCTTCCGTTGGTCACAGTGTTCCGTGAACGACGGTACATGTCAACGCCTGACAGTCAGGCGAGCCGATCCGGCGGGCGTCGGCCCCAACGGGCGCACCGTGTATTTGATCGCCGCGCAGGACGTACGCCTTGGCCATAGCCCACTTGTACTACCCACAGAGGTTGGTGACAGGGACACGACTGTTGGAGATCCACAAGGGGTGAAGACCTCCGAGTGAGTGTGGAGCTGCTACCACACCAACTC
>JADGGF010000434.1 GCA_019690055.1 Micromonosporaceae bacterium | reverse complement strand
CGGACGTTCGCTGGCCCACGGACGTTCGCTGGCCCACGGACGTTCGCTGGCGTAGTAGCGGTAGAGCAGGTAGGCCGCCACCGCGCACAGCACGTGCCAGGCGGCGTGTCCCTGCAGCAGAGAGCGCGGGTCGCACAGCCATGTGGTGGCGGCGTTCCAGATCGCGAAGGCGCTCACCATGGCCGCGAGCGAGCCATAGACAAAGCTTGTACGGGCGCGTACGTCGCCACGCCGGATGATCGCCATCTCCAGGCCGGCGACGATGGTCAGCAGGAGGCCGAAGGCCAGGTTGCCTGGATGCCGGACCATCGGGACGTCCGTCGGCCACCGGCCCACGAGAACGCAGAACGCGACCCCGGCCGCGAACACCCTGGCAAACAACCGGGGACCGCTCCGCCGCCATCGCATCACGGCGTAACCGGTAGCGAAGGCGGCGATGAGGGCCATGCTCAGCTGGTCCAGGTGACCGCCTAGGCTCGACTGGGTGGCGTGCATCGCGGCGCTCGCCGGTCCCAGCAGCACCACGACGCAGGCCATGACGGTGGCCAACGACTTGGGCATCGCCGAATTTCTCGCAGATTCCGCTCCGGTGGGCTGCGCGGGGTTGCCCGTCCGGCGGCTGGCGTGCCCGGCGATGAGCAGCCCGGTTACGACGAAGCCCAGGTTGCTGAACGTGTTCGCCGGTTGCCGGATCATCCAGTCCCGGGGGGCTTCGCAGAAGTTCGCGCCCCGCCCGACGTCCGGTCCGAGCCAGCCGTACGCGATGGCCAGTGCCAACAGTCCACAGGAGACGGCCGCGGTCGCGCTGGCGAGGGCGAGCGGCCACGGGTCACGCCGCATGAGGCGTACCGTACCGCTCGCGGGCAGCCGGTCGGCGTCCGCGCACCGTCGTGCCCGGCCGGGCGTACGGTCGAGGCGTGGTCGGCTCGGGATGGTTCATGCTGGCGTGCCCTGGGACCGTCGGGCTCTGGACGGGGTGAGGCGTACGATCGGGGGCGACTGCAGCCTGCTGCTCGGCGTGTTCGCGCACCTGCGGCCGGCGCTCGGTGAGGGCTGGGAGCGTACTTACAGCGACCGTACGGCGGCGAGCGCGGCCTCCACATCGGATTCGGAGTTGATGATGGTCGGCCCGAAGCGGAGGTAGGACGGCTGGTACGGGGTGGCGCTGGCGATGACCTTGGCCCGGCGTAACCGCGCGACCGCCTCGTCCGGGCCGTACCCGTCCACCTCGCAGCAGACCAACCCGGCCGACGCCTCCGGGCCTCGCGGGGTGCGCAGGCGCACCGAGCGAATGCCGGCGAGGCCGTCCTTGAGCATGGTCGCCAGCTCCCGCGTCCGCTGGGCCACTCGGCGCGCCCCGACGGCGCGGTGGAACTGGAACGCCTCGGCCAGGGCCCAGCGGTGCTCGAAGCTGTGGAAGCCGCCCGGGGTGGACCACGGCCCCGGCTCGTCGCCGGCGGTGTCGATGAAGCTCGGGATGATCGGCGTGAACCGTGACCAGGCGGATGAGCGGCCCCAGATCAGGCCGGTGCCGCGCGGGCCGAAGAGCCACTTGTGGGTCCCGGTGATCAGAAAGTCGACGCCGAGGTCGTCTGGAGTAGCGTCGTGGGCGGCGAATCCGTGCACACCGTCGAGGCAGACCAGCACCCGCTCGGGGCCCGGCCGGTTCTTGTTGACCTCCGCGATGGCGTCGGTCATCTCCCGGACCGGCAGACGGACGCCCGTGCTGGAGTGCACCCAGGTGAGCGCCACCACCCGCGTCGCCGGACTGATCGCGGCCAGCAACCGGTTCACCATCTCATCCGGGTTGGCCTGGGCGGAGTCGTCGTACAGCCGGGTCCGGCGCACCTGGACGCCGTCGCGGATGCTGCGCAGTCGCAGCGCCTCGTGCGTGGCGAAGAACTCGTGCTCCGTCGTGAGCACCTCGTCGCCTGGGGCCAGGCGCAGACCGGAGTAGAGCAGGCCGAGTCCCATGGTGGTCGAGTCGGTGAAGGCGATCTGCGACGCGTCGGTGTCCAGGTAGGCGGACGCCGCACGGGCGACGCGAGCGTCCAGACGGGACTGGTTCTCCCGGACGTAGCCCAGCGGGTCGGCGTCCAGACCCGCGCGATACTGCTCGATCGCGGCCCGCACGGAAGCCGCGTGGCTGGCGAAGTAGAAGGTAGAGAGATTGACGACGCCCTCGGCCAGCGGGAACTGGGCGCGGATGTTGTCCCAGTTATCCGGGTCGAAGTCGGGGGCGTCGCCCACGGCCGGGAAACCCGGCGTCTCGGTCAGCAGGCTGGTCAGGGTGCTGCCCACCACGGCCCCGCCGGCGACGCCGCCCGCGGTGGCCGCGAGCAGCGTGCGTCGCGTCACCACGGCACTATCCTGTCGCGGTTTGTCATAGGGACGCAGCCCTCGAGGGCAGCCGGCGAGGGCCCGCCGCCCTCGTCCGATCGGACGATCGCGGCCCGACGGTCACCGGTTGCGGGCAGCGATCGATACATTCAGAATGGTCGCGAATCCGGTCCACGCGACGTACGGCAGCAACGCCGCCCCGGCGAGCCGGTCGGTCTGCCACGCCCGCCGCAGCAGCGCGACATTGCTGGAGTTGAGTGCCGCGATCTCAGCCAGGGCGAGCCCTGGCCGCCGGGCGGCGAAGAAGACCCCGGTCCAGCCGGCGTTGAGACCGAGGTTGACGGCGTACGTGCGCCAGAAGCGGCGCCGCTCGGCCGGCGGCAGGCGGTTCAGCGTGCGCGCGGCGGCGATCGCGATGAGCGCGTACAGCGAGGTCCAGACGACCGGGAACGCGGCCTGGGGCGGCTGCCACGCCGGCTTGTCCAGGGACCGGTACCACATCGAGCCGGGCTTGGTGGCCGCGGATCCGGCGGCAGCCGCGACGGCGACCCCCGCGGCCGTCTTGGCGAGCGTGGGAATGCGCATGGACCCTGCCTACCACCGCGCCGGCGGCCGGCACCGGCCATCGGGTGAGCACAAACCGAAAGCGGGGCCGCGCGGGCCACCGATGGACTCTGGTCACCGAATGGACTCGGACCACGGATGGACTCGGACCGCCGAAATCCGCGCCGGCCAAGGGATCGATGACCATCATCCGTCTGGTGGGCAGGACCGATCCGTGCCACCCTGTCGAGGTGACCCGTACGGACCTCGTGGCGCAGACGAGGGCGATCTGCCTGGCGCTCCCGGAGGTGACCGAGCGGTTGAGTCACGGCACGCCGACGTGGTTCGTGCGGGACAAGACCGCGTTCGTGATGCTCTGGCCGCACGGGCACCACCGCAACGAGTTCCCCCACCTGTGGTGCGCGGCGCCACCGGGGGAGCAGGGCGCTCTGATCGCCGCTGATCCCGACCGGTTCTTCCGCCCGCCGTACGTGGGGCATCGCGGTTGGCTGGGCGTACGCCTGGATCGCGACGTCGACTGGACCGAGATCGCCGAACTGTGCATTGACGCCTACCGCACCGTTGCCCCGAAGCGGTTGGTAGCCCGCCTCGACGGGTCACCGAGTTGAGCCCCTCAGCCGTCCCCGCGCTCGACCGCCGCCCGCCCTCGGCCGCGCCGCCGGGTGCTCGGTCAGGCGAGCCAGGGGCGGCCCACGAAGGCCCGGGTGCCATGGGGCAGCCGAACGTCCTCCCCGCGCGCGAGCCGCCGGCACTGGTCGATTACCCGGTCGTGGTCCGGTCCTCGCCCCGTTCCGCGCACAGCGGCAGCATCTCGATGGCGACTGTGGGCTCGGCGACGCTGATGTGCAGCACCGGGATCGTCGCCTCGACTCCGAGTCGGTGCGCCCCGCCGCGTCAGGCCCCACCACTGGTGCGTCGCGCTCCAGCAGCAGCAACGGCAGCGTGCCCGGCCGGGGTGACGCGATCCGGACGCCGCGGTCGAACCGGCCCAGGCGCCGTCGTCGTCGAGCGGGGCCGGGGCGAGCGGCTCGACCGTGATGCCCGGGACCGCGCCGAGCCGGTCGGCCCAGACGCGGGCGCGGAGGTGCACGATCCGGTAGCGCCCGGGATCGGTGACGCGCGAGTACTCCTCGTCGCGTGGCGAGGTCAGGCCGGGGTGCGGGTCCGGCCACCTCGGCGCACCGAGGCGGGTCGTAGCTCGTCGCGACCTGCGCCTGGAGTTCGGTCAGCATCACCATCGCACCGACGGTACGGCGCCCGGCGCTCCGGCGCCCG
>JADGGF010000433.1 GCA_019690055.1 Micromonosporaceae bacterium | reverse complement strand
CCGCCCGCCAGGGCGAGGCCGGGGGCCTCGTGCGCAGCTGGCTGGGGCGCACCTGCCCGCCGCCCGACGGGCCGTTGACCAGCGGGGAGCGCGCGCGAGCCCGGGGGAGGTTCACCCGCAACTTCGTGGTGCAGGCGACCGCGGCCGAGTGGGCGCTCGCGCTACTGGCGACCGTACGGACGCAATTGCCGCCGCCCGCCCACCTGGTCTTCTTCCAGCACGACGAGATCATCGTGCATACGCCGGCCGAGCTTGCTGCGGACGTCGTGGCCGCGATCGACGCCGCGAGGGAGACGGCCCGGCGCCTGCTCTTCGGCGACACCGTGGTCCGCTTCCCGCTCGGAATCTCCACAGTGGACTGCTATGCCGACGCCAAGTAGCTGCCGGTTGCCGATCTTGGAGGATTTTGCCCGCTATAGGGGGTTTCAGGCTTCCCCGATCGCGGATGATTGTCACCGGGGTCTGGCAGAGTGCTCGTCATGTACCGGGAGTGGCCCTACGCTCTGGACGGCGCGGTGGCGTGGAGCCGGGCGGCCGCGCACGAGGATCGGGTCGCGCGCATCCTGCCCGATGGCTGCATCGACCTGATCTGGTCCCAGGGCCGGGTGATGGTCGCCGGTCCCGACACCACGGCCCGCCTGGTGCGGACCCCGGCGGGCGTGGAGTACGTGGCGGTCCGGTTCGCGCCGGGTCTGGCGCCGGGCGTGCTCGGCGTACCGGCCCACGAGCTGCGGGACCGCCAGCCCGACCTCGACGACGTGTGGCCCGGCCGGGGGCGGCGGCTGGCGGAGATCATCTCCGAATCGGCCGACCGTCCTCGGGCCTTGGCCGAGCTGATCCGGTCTGAACTCGCCCGGGCCGCGGATCGGACCGACCCGCTCGCCCGCCAGGTGGCCCAGCGGCTGGCCCGGGGTGAGCGGGTCGGTGACGTCGCGCGGTCGGTCGGGCTCAGCCCGCGCCAGCTGCACCGGCGAAGCCTCGACGCGTTCGGGTACGGCCCGAAGACGCTGGCTCGGGTGCTGCGGCTGAACCGGGCGCTGGCGCTGGCCCGCACCGGAGCCACGCTGGCCGACGTCGCCGCGACGACCGGGTACGCCGACCAGGCCCACTTCGCCCGGGAGGTGCGCGCCCTCACCGGCACCACGGCCGCGGCCCTGCTGGCCGGCTGACCAGCCCGGGCCGCGTCCGGACGGGGGGTCAGGCAGGGTCAGCCCAGGCTGGCGAACAGTTCGACCGGGTTGCCGTCGGGGTCGAGCACGGTCGCGTAGCGCTGCCCCCAGAACGCGTCGAAGGGCGCCAGGTGGCTGCGGTAGCCGGCGGCGACCAGCTCGGCGTGGACCGTGTCGACCTCGGCCGGAGTGGCGCAGGCGAAGGCGAACGACATGCGGGCGCCCCCGGTGGCCGGCTGCCAGCCGGGGTCGAAGCTGCGAACCGTGTCCACGGTGTCGAACAGCAGCCGCAGGCCGCCGGGCAGGGTCACCTCGACGTGAGGGGCGCTGTCCGCGTCGTCGGGGATCGGCAACCCGAGCCGGCGGTAGAAGGCCAGCGACGCCGCCATGTCGGCGACGACCAGACCGAAGGCGTCGAGAGTAGGTGTCATGCCGCCGACGGTACGCCCGCGTCGGCCCGGCGGTCTTGAAGAAAACGGCCGTACGCCGCCTGTGACCCTGGCGGCTAAGCGGCCGCCGGCCGGGGCGGTTCCGGCGGCACGTCGTCGTGGTGGATGCGACCGCTGGTCTCGCTCAGGCGGGCGCCCTGCCCGCCCCAGCGGGTGGCGATGATCTCGGCGGCGATGCTGATCGCGGTCTCCTCGGGCGTCCGCGCGCCGAGATCGAGGCCGATGGGGGAGGCCAGCCGGGCCAGCTCCGCGTCGGTCAGTCCGGCCTCGCGCAGGCGCTTCATGCGGTCGTCGTGGGTGCGGCGCGACCCCATCGCCCCGACATAGGCGAAGTCCTGGCGCAGCGCCACCTCCAGCACCGGTACGTCGAACTTCGGGTCGTGGGTCAGGACGCAGACGACGGTGCGGTGATCGAGCTGGCCTGCCTCGACCTGGGCCGCCAGGTACCGGTGCGGCCAGTCGACCACCACCTCGTCCGCGCCGGGGAACCGTTTGCGGGTGGCGAAGACCGGTCGGGCGTCGCAGACCGTGACGTGGTAGCCGAGGAAGGAGCCGACCCGGGCGACCGCGGCCGCGAAGTCGATCGCCCCGAAGACGAGCAGGCGCGGTCGAGGCGCGAAGCTGGAGACGAACAGCGACAACTCGTCGCCGCGCCGCTCACCGTCGTGTCCATAGTGGACAATACCGGTGCGGCCGTTGGCCAACATTCCTCGGATGTCGTCGGCGACCGCGTCGTCGAGGCGGGTCGAGCCGAGGCCGCCGGCCCGCCGGTCGGGCCAGACGATCAGGCGGCGCCCCAGCCGGTCGGCCGGCCCCTCGATGCAGGTCACCACCGCCACCGGCTCAGCGTTGTCGATCGATGCGATGACCGAGCCCAGTTCGGGGAAGGTGTCGGGGGAGACCTTCTCGATCCACAGGTCGATGATGCCGCCGCAGGTCAGCCCCACCTCGAACGCGTCGTCGTCGCTGATGCCGTACCGCTGCAGCCGCGGCGCGCCGGTCGCGATCGCCTCCTGGCACAGCTCGTACACCGCGCCCTCGACGCAGCCGCCCGAGACACTGCCCACCGCGGTGCCGTCGTCACCCACCAGCATCGTGGCGCCGGCCGGTCGGGGCGCGCTGCGCCACGTGGCGACGACCGTCGCCATGCCGACCGGGCGACCCTCACGCCACCACTGACCGAGCTCACCGAGCACGTCGCGCATGTGGACCACCTCGTCCCTGGGCCGGCGTGTGGGCGCGAATCCCACAGTTGCTGCTTCGGCAACTATGCACCGCGACGACCCCGGTGGACCAGCCTTACCCGTCCGGCGACTCCACGGCGTGTGCCCAGTGGTGGTACCGACGCACCCGCGCGCCGGTACCACCACCAGCAGCCGTCAGGCCGCCGGCGCTTCGGCGGCCACCTTCTTCTTGGCCCGCCACACCTGGAACCCGCCGAACAGGAGGGCGAGAACCCCGACGCCCATGAGGGCGTACGGCGCCAGGGCGGCGTTCTGCTTCATCTCGTCGTAGGTGTAGGTGCGGGTGACGCCGCGGCGGGTGGTCTCGCAGAGGTCGCCGGGGGACATCACTTCGGTACCGCACATGACCTCAGCGCTGGGGAACAGCTTCAGGTAGATGCCGACGGCGAGGGCGAGGACGCCGATCACGATCGCTGCGATCGTGCGCCAGTTCATGTCAACTCTCCTATCCCGTTAGCTGGACACAGGCCCGGTAGGTTACGGGCGGCGCGGCACCCCGTAGCATCCGCCTTCTGTGTAAAAGGGGTTCGGCCGAAAGGCCAACGAGGGGTGTGGATCGTACGGCGAAGGGTGCCCATGACGATGCACCGATAGACCACTCGCCGGGGTCGAATCGGTGCTGCCTAGCTCGATGACGTCCCGCTGGGCGGCCGGTATCAGCCCGAGGGTCGCCGCCGGGCCTGCTGCCAGAGCAGCCAGCCGGCGTACCCCAGCGCGACCACGCCAACGCCGAGCGTGAGGACGCCGACCCGTCGGTTCGACGCCTGCTGCTCTTCGTAGGTGAGGGTGACGGGGGCGCGACCCGGCCGCTGGGCATTCACGCAGGTCTCGCCGGGCTGCATCGGGCGTCCGATCTCGCACTCGACCCGGTCGGTGGTCAGCAGGTGGAGGCCGCCCCCCACCGCCAGCAGCCCGATCAGGGCTACCACGACGACCGACCAGAGCGCCCGTCTCATCGGGAGGGTCAGGTTTGTTCGGGGAAGTCGATGTCCGTGTCGTCGGAGATGTCGTCGCAGGGCACGGTGTGCACCTCACCAGCACGGGCCGACAGGTAGGCCCGGGCGCCGATGTCGGCGGTGGCGAGCAGGGCGACACCGGCCCAGTGGTCGCGGCCCAACAGCACCGGGTGGCCGCGCCGGTTGCCGTAGGTGGCAGCGGCGAGCGCGTCCCGCCCGCTCTTCTGCGCGACCCGGCGCACCGCGTCGGCGGTCACGCCCGGCGTGTCGACGAGCAGCACCACCGCGGCGTCCGCCTCCGTCGCCGCCAGCGCGTCGAGCCCGGCCCGCAGCGACGAGCCCATACCAGCCTTCCAGCCCTCG
>JADGGF010000432.1 GCA_019690055.1 Micromonosporaceae bacterium | reverse complement strand
TCCTGCTGGTCGCCGGTCTGGTCCTGTCCGCCAACGCGTCGTTCGCCAACACGTACGTGGCCGACCAGCTCGGCGAGCAGAAGATCACCTTCCCCACCGTCGACAAGCTGTCCGACGAGGAACGGGCGGCCGCCTGCCTGGTCCAGTACGCCGGCCAACCGCTGACCACCGGCAAGCAGGCCGAGTGCTACGCCAACAACTACATCGGCCTGCACCTGCAGGGCATCGCCGGCGGCAAGACCTACGCCGAACTCGGCGACGTGCAATCCGAGCTGCGCGCCCAGATCGCCGAGGCCCAGCGCACCAACGCGCCGAACCTGGAAGACCTGCAGGCCGAACTGCAGACCGTCACCCAGCAGCGCGAGACCGTGTTCAAGGGCGAGACGCTGCGCGGCCTGCTGCTGACCTCGTACGGATTCAGCGAGCTGGGCGCCAAGGCCGGCCTCGCCGCCAGCGTCGCCTACATCGGCGCCGGCCTGATGTTCCTGCTCTCCGCGCTCGGCTTCTGGCACGCCGCCCGCACCCCGGCCACCGAGGCCTTCGCCGCCCCCGAACCAGCCCGCGAGCGCGAACTGATCAACGCCTGACCGCCTCCCCACGCAAGCCCTCCTACGCAACCGCCCGGGTCCCCCACAGGGACCCGGGCGGTCCGCATGATCGGGTGGAATTGGTGTCGCTATAGCAGCACCAACTCCACCCGACAAAGGCCAGGGCGATCGCCAGTGGCGAGGGGCGAGCCGGGCCGTCAGCTCCTGTCGAGGGCCAAGCGCGCGCCGAAACCCACCAGGGCAACACCCGTGACGGCATCCAGGGTGCGCCGGACCGGCCGGCGGGACAGCAGCGTCCGGGCGACGTGGATAACGGTGGCCAGGGCCACCAGGTAAACCAGCGACAGCAGAGCATGACTGAGCGCGAACGCCGCAAGGGCCAGCGAACCCATCTCCGGGGTCAGGAACTGGGGTAGCACGGCCAGGTAGAACACCAGCACCTTCGGGTTGGTGATGTTGGACAGGAAGCCCTGCCGCCAGCCCCGGGCCACACCGCCGCCGGGACCCGACGGGACCGCCGCGTACCGACCGCGAACGGCCGCTCGAAGAAGCACGATCCCTAGATATGTGAGGTACAGCGCGCCCGCCCACTTGATGGCGAGGAACACCGGCTGAGCATTGACGACGAGGGCGCCGAGCCCGACCACGGCCGCCGTGCCCTGGATCGCGTTCGACAGCGCGATCCCTGCCGCGCACCACATCCCGCGACGACGACCGCCCGCCGCGGTGTTCCCGGCGACCACCGCGAAGTCGGGACCGGGTATCACCACCACCGCCGCCGCGATGGCCAGGAAGGCGACGTAGGACGGCCAGGGCATGGCGAGGACGCTAGCCGCGCCAACGCCCCGACGTCTGGCGGGAATCGGACGCGCAGTCTACGACGCGATCGGCGGTGACGCGCCGGCACGGCGATCCGGAACCGGCCGTCGCGACTGCCCGAGGACGCCCTCGCGCAGCTCCGGGTCGTGCATGACCAACCAGACCGTGCCACAGTCCGCAGGTCCGGTTGCGCCCGGATGACACTGCGTGCAGGGCTCGCCCGGCCGGAGCGGGCAGCGCGGTTGGACGACGCGGGCCACGAGGCCAGTGTCGCCCGCTCACCAAAGAGGCGCCAAGGCCGAAGGTCCCGCTCATCCTGCGGCCGGGGCCGCCCAGGCGGCCGGTCGCCGCGGCGCCCTTCCGAGTCCACGCCGTCTTCGGGTGTCACTAGCCTGGCGACCGTGCGTGCGGTGGTGCAGACGGTGCTGCGAGCATCCGTGACGGTCGATGGCGAGGTCGTCGGTTCAATCGGGAAGGGTCTGCTGGTGCTGGTCGGGGTGACGCACACGGACACCCCCGCGGTGGCCGAGACCATGGCCCGCAAGGTGCACGAGCTGCGCATCTTCGACGGTGACGAGTCGGCGGCGACGCTGGGTGCGCCGCTGCTCGTGGTCAGCCAGTTCACCCTCTACGGCGACGCCCGCCGCGGACGCCGCCCGAGCTGGAGCGCGGCGGCACCGGCCGAGGTCGCCCAGCCGCTGGTGGAGGCGTTCGTGGCCGCGCTGCGGCAGCGCGGGGCCCACGTCGAGACGGGCCGGTTCCGCGCCCGCATGGTGGTGGAGAGCGCCAACGACGGCCCGCGCACCATTCTGCTCGACTCCGCCGGCTGACCGCCCCCTGGCCGGGCCGGCGACGCGGGAACGGACCACCCCGCCCACGCGCCCGTGTCGCGCGGTCGGTCCGGACCGTCTGCTTGGCCGCGCTCCTGCACAGGGCCGAGCAGCCGAAGCTCCACGGTGGGCAGACCCGTTGCGGAACCGTCGCGGACCGGCGGCACGCCAGTCAATCTCCTGCCCACCAGACCCGGTGCCATCGTGGTGCACAGCCGTCGCCAGCGACGGGGGCCGCCGGGTGGGCGACGCGCCGGCCCGGCGTGGCGGCCGGCACACCCGGATCGGAAACGGCGACAGGTCGGCGCGACGATCCCGGCCGCTGTAGCGCGAGAACGCTAGAGTCGGGAACTACTGTGGCGTAGCGCGCGAGGCCGAGGCGCACGTCGACCGACTGAGTCAGGGAAGGTGCCGCATGGAATGGATTCTCGGCATCGGTTGCCCGGCGCTGCTCATCGTGGTAGTGGCCGGCTACGCCATCGTGGTGTACAACCGGTTGGTCCGCAGCAGGAACGCGTACCAGAACGCGTACGCCCAGATCGACGTGCAGTTGATCCGTCGGCACGACCTGATCCCGAACCTGGTGGAGACGGCCAAGGGCTACCTCAAGCACGAGCGGGAGACGCTGGACGCGGTGATCCGGGCCCGTGCCAGCGCGGTGGACGCGCAGGCGGCGGCCTCCAAGGCGCCCGGCGACCCGTCGGCGATGGGCCAGCTCGCCGGGGCGGAGAACGTCCTGACCCAGGCGCTCGGCCGGCTCTTCGCCCTCGCCGAGGCCTACCCGGACCTGAAGGCCAACCAGAACATGATGCAGCTGTCCGAGGAGCTGACCTCCACCGAGAACCGCGTCGCCTTCGCCCGCCAGGCGTACAACGACTCGGTGATGGCGTACAACAACCAGCGTGAGGTCTTCCCAGCCAACCTGATCGCCGGAGCGATGGGCTTCAAGCCGGCCGCGCTGCTGGAGATCGATCAGGCGCAGCGGCAACCTCCCACGGTCTCGTTCTCGTAACCGCGACGGTGTGGGCGAAACGAGCATCATGACTTGTTGGGCATCATGAACTTCTTTGAACGCCAGCGGCTGGTGCGCCGCCAGTCCGCCCGGCTCGTGTTCCTGTTCTTCGTGGCGGTGGCCGGGATCATCCTGGTCATCGACCTCGCCGTGGCCTTTGCGACCGGCGCGCTCACCGCGGCCTCCGGGGCCCAGCTCGTCGGGTACCTGGGCTTCACGAGCGTGGCGGTCGCGGCGGTCATCGGACTCGCCGCCCTGGTCCGCACGGTGTCGCTGCGCGGCGGTGGCGGTCGGGTGGCCCGGGAACTGGGCGGTGTCCTGGTGCCGCCCGACACACGCGATCCCGCGCTGCGTCGGCTGCGCAACGTGGTCGAGGAGATGGCCATCGCCGCCGGCGTCAGCGTCCCTGAGATCTACGTGCTGCCCAACGAGCCGTCCATCAACGCCTTCGCGGCCGGCTGGTCCACATCGGACGCTGCCGTGGCGGTCACCCAGGGGGCGCTGGATCGGCTCAGCCGGGACGAGCTGCAGGGCGTCATCGGGCACGAGTTCAGCCACGTCGTCAACGGCGACATGCGGTTGAACATCCGGCTCATCGGCCTGCTGTTCGGCATCCTGTTCCTGTCCATCATCGGCCGGAACCTCATGGTCTTCGGCGGCGGGCGCGGCAGCCGGGACAACCGGAACCCCGTCCCGCTCATCGGCATCGCGCTGCTGATCGCCGGCGGCGTCGGCGTGCTGGTCGGCCGCATCATCCAGGCGTCGGTCTCCCGGCAACGGGAGTACCTCGCCGACGCCTCGGCCGTGCAGTACACCCGGCAGACCGCCGGGCTGGCCGGTGCGCTGAAGAAGATCGCCGGCCTGCCGTCGGGCTCCCAGCTGCGCAGCCCGAAACGGGACGAGGTCGGGCACATGCTGTTCGGCCCGGGCTCGGGGTTCTCCGGGTTGTTCGCCACCCACCCGCCCCTGGCCGACCGGATCAAGGC
>JADGGF010000431.1 GCA_019690055.1 Micromonosporaceae bacterium | reverse complement strand
CAGTGGCGGGTGGGGCGGCGGGTACGGTGACGCCTCCGGCAGTGGGTACCGGGACGCCTTCGGCAGTGGGTACGGGGATGCCTCCGGCGTGGCCGTGTCCACCGGTCCCGTCGCCGAGACACGGCGGAAGGGCCGCGAATCGTCGTGGCGCCGTCGGCTCCGGTCGGTCGAGGCATTCGCGGTCGTGGTGGTGGCGGCGATCCTGCTGCGCGGGATCCTGGTCGATTTCGCCGGAACTGCCCAGAGATCGACGTTTTTTACCGTATTCGTGGCAGTCGTGGTGGCCGGCCTGCCGTTCGTTGTGATGGGTTCGGTGGCCGTCGCGGCGATCGCCGCGTTCGTGCCCCGCGCCATCGTGGCCGGTCCGCCCGGCCTGGCCGGCCTGGCGCGCGTGCTCACCCCGTCGGCGGGGGACAGCCGACGCAGTGCGGTGGTGGCGGGAGCGACCTTCCTGCTCGCCTCGCCGGCGGCCAGTCCCGTGGTCCTCGCCGCGACCGCCGTCGCCTTTCCCGGCCAGCCGTCCATGGTGCTCGCCCGGTTCGTCGTCGGCGTGGTCACCACGGCCGCCATGGGCGGGTTGTGGCTCTGGCTCACCGCCCGCAAACCCGGCGGCCCGGCCGCCGCGGCACTAGCGGCCAGTGGCGGTGGAGGCGCGGTAGCGGCCATGGGCGTTGAGGACGCGACGGCGGCCAGTACCGCCGGAGGCGCTCAGGTGCGTAGGGGCGCCGGAGGCGCGGGAGGGTGGCCAATGTTCTGGGAGCGGTGCCGCACCGATGTCGTCCGAGCCGGTGGCGTGCTCGCGATCGGGGCCCTCGTCGTTGCCGGGCTCACCGTGTGGTTGCCGGCCCCGTGGCTCGGCGCGATCGCGAACAGCGGCCTGTTCGCCGTGGTCGCCATGGCGCTGCTCGCCGTCCTGCTGTCGGTGCGGGCGGGGGCGGACGCGTTCGTGGCTGCGGCGCTGAGCCAGTTCCCCGCCACGGCGGTGCTCGCGTTCCTGGTCGTCGGCCCAGCGGCGAACCTGCGCCTGTTCACGCGGCAGGTGGCGCGCCTGGGTCCCGGGCTCGCGGTGCGGTTCGCGCCGGCCACCGTCCTCATCGGACTCGGGGCGACTCTTCTCATCGGGTGGGTGGTGCTCTGATGCGTCGCTACGCCCAGACCGCGCTGCTGGTCCTGCTCGGCGGCATGCTGCTCAAGCTGGTCGCCACGAATGCCCACCTGCGCTACGTCCGCGCTGGCTACGCGCCCCTCCTCGTGCTCACCGGCATCGCCCTGCTCGCCGTGGCCGCGGTGACCCTCTGGCGAGACCTGCGGGCCGACGCGATCACCCGTGACGACGACACGACCGCCACCGGCCTGCAGCTCGACGGAATCTTCGGGATCGATCGGCAGCGGGCGGCCCGGTCCGCCCGCGAACAGGCCCGGGATGCCGGCGGCGACCACCGGGACCGGGCGCTCGCCGCCGGGCGGGCCGCCGCCGCCCACGAGGGTCTGGGGGAGGCCCCGAGCGGGTTGGAACCGGCTGGAATCCATGCCCCGACCGCCAAGCTCGAGACCGTGCGTACGGGTGGTGTCCCTACGGTCGGTGGCCGTACGGACGGTGGCGCCGGGCTCGCGACCGCTCCGGGCTTCCCGGCCCATTCCGCTGGTCAGTCGCCCGGGCCGATCGCCGGCGCTCCGGTCCGCGCCCGAACGAGCGTTGGCTGGGCCCTGCTCGCCGCCGCGCTGGCCGTGCTGGTGCTCGCCCCGCCCGCCCTGGGCAGCTTTCCCGCCGTGCGCACCGGGGCGCTCGACCCGGCCCGGTCGGTCGGCGCCATCCCGGATGGCGACCCGGTGTCGATGTCTCTGGCGGAGTACGCTGCCCACGCGGCGGCCGGCGGGCAGGCCCTGGCCGGCCGACGGGTGCGCCTGGTCGGTTTCGTGGTCGCCGGGCCGCGCGGGGAGCCGTACCTCGCCCGGCTGGCCATGGGGTGCTGCGCCGCTGGCGCGCGGCCGGTCAAGCTCGGCCTCACCGGTGACCTGCCCGGCGTACTGACCGCCGACATGTGGGTGGAGGTGGTCGGCGTCTACACCGACCAGGTCGGTCGTGATCCGATCAACGGCGCGCCGATTCCGTACATCTCCGTGGTCGACGTGACCCCGATCGACCCGCCGGCCGACCCGTACGAGTCCTGACCGCCGCGGCGCACCCGCCCCTGGCCGGGCCCACTGCCGGGCTCGTCCGGGGACGCCCTGTGCTCACATCGCCGGGGCTGCGCTCCACATCAACTGGACTGTGCGCTCACACCCAACTGGGCGGGGCGCACAGCGCGGGGATGGCCCCCGCCGTGCTCACGGTCGGCCCGATGGTGTCCACTGTTACCGTTCGGTAATCGCCGCCCGGGCACGGTTTCCTGCGTCACCACGGTGTCCCGGCGGCCTCGCGTCGAGAGAAAGGGACGTCGCGTATGACTCAGCGGGTTGCGGTGGTCACGGGTGCCGCGCGGGGGATCGGCGCGGCGATCGCGGTCCGGTTGGCTGCGGACGGTATGGCGGTCGCCGTCCTGGACCTCGAGGAGTCCGCCTGTGCGACCACCGTCGGGCGGATCACGGATGCCGGTGGCCGAGCCCTCGGGGTCGGTGCCGACGTCTCCGACGCGTCGGCCGTCTCCGCCGCCGTCGAGCGGGTGGCCAGCGAGCTCGGCCCGCCGGTCGTGCTCGTCAACAACGCCGGGGTCATCCGGGACAACCTGTTGTTCAAGATGACCGACGACGACTGGGAGACCGTGATGGCGGTCCATCTGCGCGGGGCGTTCCTCATGAGCCGCGCCTGCCAGAAGTTCATGGTGGAGCAGCGGTGGGGGCGGATCGTCAACATCTCGTCGACGTCGGCGCTCGGCAACCGGGGTCAGGCGAACTACGCGACGGCGAAGGCGGGGCTACAGGGGCTGGCCAAGACGCTCGCCATCGAGCTCGGCCCGTTCGGGGTCACCGCCAACGCGGTGGCGCCCGGGTTCATCGAGACCGACATGACCGCCGCCACGGCCGCCCGGGTCGGCGTTGACTTCGAAACATTTAAGAAGGCTGCGGCCGAGCAGATCCCGGTGCGCCGGGTGGGCCAGCCCGAGGACATCGCGCACACGGTGTCGTTCCTGGTCTCCGAGGGCGCCGGCTACGTCTCCGGCCAGGTCATCTACGTCGCCGGCGGTCCCCGCAACTGACCGCATCGGCGTCCGGGGTGTGCCCCGTGCCCAGCAGGTGAAAACCCGCGCAGCTCGCCGGAGCGGAATCTGCGAGTCAATGGGCACCGGCGGCGCTGGGCACACCCCAGAAGGTCACTAATTGGGGCGTGCGGGGGTGCGCGGGTGCCCGGAAAGTGACCAGTTGGGCGCAGCCCGCCGGAGCGGAATCCGCGAGTAATTGGGCACCGGTGGCGCTGGGCACACCCCAGAAATCACCAAATGGGCCGTCTGAACTCGCGCACGCTCCCCGGGGTCCACGATCGCCTCTTGACTCGGGCATGGAAAACGTTATCGTTGATCATGCCGCGGCGGCGCCTCTGGTGAGCCTCGGTCCCGTCCCCTCAGATGAAGGCGAACATATGAGTATCTCGGTTGCGGGCCGTCGCGGCTCCGTCCTGGTGGCGTACGCGCTGTTCATCCTCGTCGGTCTGTCCGCTGGCGCCCCCACCGTGCTCATCGTGGCGCAGATGGACGACTACGGGGTGGGCCCGGCCGCGATCGGCCTGACGTTCTTCACGTTCTCGGCGGGATTCTTCCTGGCCGGGGCGACCTCGGGACCGCTGATCCACCGGTGGGGAACCCGACTCGCGCTGCTCGGCGGTGCCCTCGCCTTCACCGCCGCGGGTCTGGTCACCGCGATGCGACCGAGTTTCTGGACCCTCGTCGCGCTGCAGGTCGTCGCCGGGTACGGCGGCGGGCTCATCGAGTCCGTGCTCAACGCCCACCTGGCCGGGATGCCCCGGTCGACCACGCTGCTCAACCGGCTCCACGCGTTCTTCGGCATCGGCGCGTTCATCGCCCCCACCGGCGCGACCTGGATGCTCGGCTACACGAGGTGGCCGATGGTGGTCCTGGCGATCACCATCGTCGGCCTGCCGCTCTTCATCGCCGTCTGGTTCACCTATCCCACCCGCGCCACCGACCCGCACCCCCCCCCCCGCCCCGGCGGCGCGCCCGGCGCCACGGCTGAACGCGCGGC
>JADGGF010000430.1 GCA_019690055.1 Micromonosporaceae bacterium | reverse complement strand
GCCCCGCACAGAACGCCCCACCCCGGACACCGTCGCGCGCACAGAGGGCCCCCACCCCGGACACCGTCGCCGCTCAGCCGGGCGACGGCGCCCGACACGCGTCAGGTGCCGAAGCCGGTCTCCGGGACGGCGATGTCCGGCTTGTCGAGCTCCTCGACGTTCACGTCCTTGAAGGTCATTACCCGGACATTCTTGACGAAACGGGCGGGGCGATACATGTCCCAGACCCAGGCGTCGTGCATCTCGACCTCGAAGTAGACCTCGCCGTCCACGTTGCGGACGTGCAGGTCCACGGAGTTGGCCAGGTAGAACCGGCGTTCGGTCTCGACGACGTAAGAGAACTGGCGGACGATGTCGCGGTACTCCCGATAGAGCTGGAGCTCCATCTCCGTCTCGTACTTCTCGAGATCCTCGGTGCTCATCCCGTCCTGCCCTCCCTGGCCTGACTCGCCACGCTGACGGTACTCCGGCGCCGCCGCCCCGCGGACCGGACCACGGCATCTTCCCCGCCGTCAGCCGACCCGAGCGCCGCCGTGGCCCGCGCCCGGCCCGAGCGCACCCCGGTGCGCGATTCGCTCCGCGGTGACCCGGATCGCCCACCCGAACTCCGGGCGCCCCGCGCAGCAGCAGCTACGTTCACGTATGAGAAACGGTGCTCCGGGCACGGCCCGCGCTCGGCCAGCGCCGCCACGTGGTCGTCGGTCGAGTATCCCTTGTGCTCGGCGAACCCGTAACCGGGATACTTCTGGTCGAGCTCCACCATGATCCGGTCCCGCGTGACCTTCGCCACGACGCTCGCCGCGGCGATGCACGCCGCCACCCGATCCCCCTTCCACACCGCGAGCCCTGGCGCGCCCAACCCAGCAACCGGGAAGCCGTCGGTCAGTACGTAGTCGGCCGGCGTCGTCAGGGCTGCCAGTGCCCGTCGCATGCCGGCGAGGTTACACACCTGAAGCCCGTCCCGGTCCACCTCCGTCGCGGGAATGACGACCACGGCGTAGGAGACCGCGCGCGCCACGATCTCCTCGTAGACCCGCTCCCGGGCCGCGGGGGTGAGCAGCTTCGAGTCGGCGAGCCCAGGCACCTCGCCCCGCCGGCCGGGGGGCAGGATCGCCGCGGCGACCACGAGCGGCCCGGCACACGCGCCCCGGCCCGCCTCATCGGCCCCCGCCACGGCGAGGAAACCACGGCGTTGCAGCGCGCGCTCCAAGGCGAAGATCCCCGCCTCGCGCCGCACCACCGTCCGCGGACTGGGCAGCATCACTGACCCAGAATGCGACGCAGCGTGTCGGCCAGGTCAGGCGGGTACACCCGCTCATCCGTCGTGGCGAGCTCATCGGCCGACCACCACCGGTGCTCGTGGATGTAGTGCTCCTCGTCGGGCGAGAGCTGATCGACCGGAACCTCCCACGCCGGCACGCGCAGGACGAAGTACGCCTGCCGCTGGCGGTACCAGGTGCCGTCGTACGGGAACTCGGTCACTTCGTGCCGGAACGGCTCGCCGAGGTCGGCCGGATCGACCCGCAACCCGGTCTCCTCGTACAGCTCGCGCGCCGCGGCCTGCGCCACGCTCTCCCCGGGGTCGAGGCCACCGCCGATCGTGAACCAGTACCGCGACCCCGGCCGTCCCGGATCAGACCCGCGGACCAGCAGCACCCGCCCGGCGGCGTCGAGCAACAGCACCCGTCCCGCCTCCCGGGGGATCGGGTTCTCCGGTGATCCGATCGGTGCGGCCGTCACGCTCACGTCGCTGGTTGGGGGGAACGCCCAGTCTCTCTGGGTGGAAGGCTCAGTCTTTCTGGGTGGAAGGCTCAGTCTCGTGGGTGGAGGGCTCAGTTGCCCGGTGGGGGAACGGAGTCGAAGGTCTCCGGCACGGTGAGCCAGGTCCACCGCCCGAGCGGCCAGAACAGGACGAAGGCCCGACCCACGACGGAATCCACCGGGATGGTCGCCTGCACCACGTCGTGCGTGTTCACGTAGTTCTGTCGGGAGTCACCGGACTCGGACCGGTGGTCGCCCATCACCCACAGCCGCCCCGGCGGCACCACGATGTCGAACTCGTCGCGGCTGGGCGGGTCGGCCACTCCGGACTCGTCGCGGTGCAGGTAGGTCTCATTCAGCGGCACGCCGTTGACCGTGATGCGGCCGAGGCTGTCGCAGCAGACCACGCGGTCCCCGCCGATCCCGATCACCCGCTTGATGAACTCCTTGTCGGCCATGGAGGAACGCCAGCTCGCGGGCGCCTCGAAGACCACGATCTCGCCCCGATGCGGGTCGCGGAAGTCGTAGACGAGCTTGTTCACCAGCACACGGTCGTTGATGTCCAGCGTGTGCTCCATCGATCCCGATGGAATCCAGAAGGTCTCGACGAGGAAGGTCCGCACCAGGAACGCCACCAGGACGGCGACACCGACCAGGATGACCAGTTCCTTGAAAAAGGCGGCCCTTGACCGTGGTTTGTCGGACTCCGGCGACGTCGGTGTCCCCTTCTCCGGCTGATCCGCCGACGGCTGCTCGTCCTTCACGCTGCGTCCACCCTCCTCACGGAGCCTCTCCGCCTCGGCCTGACCGTCAAAACCTCACTGTCGGGCGGGCCCGCCCACCGACGACGGCGGCGGTACCCGGTCGAACGTGTCGGGTACGCCGATGACCGCCCAGCGGCTCGGCGGCCACACCCGGAAGAATGCCCGTCCGATCACGTTCTCGATGGGTACCGTCCCTTGACAACGGGAGTCCTGAGACACGGCGCGATTGTCGCCCATCACGAACAGTTCGCCGGGCGGCACGATCACCTCGGCGAACCGGCGCGCCCCGCACAGGCCGGGAACCGGGTTGATCTCCAGCGGGTTGTTGGAGCTCAGGTACGGCTCGTCCAGGCCGACGCCGTTGACCGTCACCCGTCCCTGCTCGTCGCAGCAGGCCACCCGGTCACCCGGGAGCCCGATGACCCGCTTGATGAAGTCCTTCGTTCCCGGCCGGCTCACGCCCACGAGGTCACCGAGCGTGTCCCCGACCCGGGTGAGAATTCCGTTCCGGTCCTCGTCGACATCCTGGGGAGCCCACCGGTCGGTGCCGTGGAAAACGATTACCTCACCGCGACGCGGCTCCCGGGTGTCATAGACAATCTTGCTGACCAGGACCCGATCCCCGATGAGCAGCGTGTCCTCCATCGAGGCGGACGGAATGACGAACGCCTGCACGAGGAACGTCCGCACGAGCACGGCCACGCAGAAGGAGACGATGAGCAGCAGCGGCAGCTCCTGCCACAGCGGCATCACCCGTCGCCGGGCGTCGGCGGCCTGCTCCACCTGCTTGGTGCTCGGCAGCTCCTGACGGCGCTGCTCGGCGAGATCCTCGGCCAGTTGCCGCCCCGGCCGACCCTCGACGTACTGCGCGCTCTCGTCGTCGGCCTCCAGGTCGTACCGGATCGACGCCCGGCTCACCCGCCCGACCGCCGGCGGCCCCGGGGGCGGTAGCGCCGGTCGGGCCACCCCGCGGACCCGACCGTAACCGTCTCCGCTGTGGCCGGATCCTTCGCCGGGATGGCCGGCCCCGGGATGAACGGCAGGGCCCGACGAGTCGGCGGCTGGGTTGAGTTCAGCGCCGCGCACATACGGCTCGTCGCCGACCGCAGGGTCATACCCACCGCGCGGCGCGCCGGGACCGGTCATCGAAGGAGGCGGTCGGGGTCGGCCGTCACGGTCAGCTCGCCGCGACCTTCTCCCGCAGCTCCTTGATCTTGGCCTTCTTACCCCGCAACCCGCGCAGGTAGTAGAGCTTGGCGCGGCGCACATCGCCCCGGCTGACAATCTCGATCTTGTCCAGCTGGGGGCTGTGGATCGGGTACGTCCGCTCGACGCCCACGCCGAAGCTGACCTTGCGAATCGTGAAGGTCTCGCGCACGCCGCTGCCCTGGCGGCGGATCACCACGCCCTGGAAGATCTGGATCCGCGACCGGTTCCCCTCGACGACCCGGGCGTGGACCTTGAGCGTGTCGCCGGGGCGAAAGTCGGGGATGTCGGTCCGGATGGACTCGGCGTCCAGTGCGTCCAGGGTGTTCATCGCTTCGATCCTTGGTACGTCGGCCACGCCGGTGGGCGCGGCGGGTGGAGGTGGGCACGGTCAAGTGACCGTACGGTCACGGCAACCCTCTTACTGTGCCACACCGAACAGGCTCGAGGGAAATTGACCCACCCATTAC
>JADGGF010000429.1 GCA_019690055.1 Micromonosporaceae bacterium | reverse complement strand
CCGAGCACCGCGACCGGGGCGAGGTTCGGCTCGTCGGTGTAGCCGGTGACGTAGTTGACGACCAGCCCCACCGCGAAGCCGCCCACCACGGCCCCGACCGCGCTGTCCAGACCCCCGAGGACGGCGGCGGTGAACGCGGTGATGAACACGCCGTCCATGGCGGTGGGGTGCAGGCCCGGCCCGGTGGGCAGCACGAGCATCGCGGCGAACGCCCCGACCCCCGCCGACAGTCCCCACGCGAGCGTGGCCATCCGGTCGACCTCGACGCCGAGCAGCCGGGACACCTCGGGCGCGAGGGCGGAGGCGCGCAGCCGCAGGCCCACCGCGGTCCGGGAGAACAGCAGCGCGAGCCCGACGACGAGCAGCGCCACCGCGCCGAGGACCAGCAGCTTGTACGGCGAGAGCGTGGGAACGCCGCCGACCGAGAGCACGGTCTGCGACACCGGGGCGGGCAGCGGTTGGTACTGCAGGCCGTACGCCATCCCCAGCACCGCCTGCACCACCATGGCGACCCCGATCGCCGCGATGATCGCGTCGAGGTGTCGCTCCGGACCGAGCCGCCGGAGGGCCAACCGCTGCATCAGCACGCCGAGCAGGGCCCCGACCAGCGGCGCGAGCAGCAGGCCGAGCCACCATCCGCCGACCCGCGACCCGATCGACCAGGCGACGTAGGCGGCGGCGACGCTGATCGCCCCTTGGGCGAAGTTGACGATCCGCGCGGCCCGCCAGATCAGCACCAGCGACAGCGCGAACGTCGCGTAGACCGCGCCCATCGCCAGCCCGTCGATGGTGAGAAATAGAAAACGAGACATGGTTACCAGTAACCCAACCAGGCCCGACGCAGGGTGCCGTCGTCGCGGACCTGGTCCGCCGGCCGGACGGCCACCACCTCACCGAGCGCCATGACCACAGCGGTGTCCGCAATGGACAGTGCACTGCGCACGTTCTGCTCCACGAGCAGGACGGCCAGCCCGGTCGACGAGCGCAGCGCGGCCAGGACCGCCATGAGCTGGGCGACCACCTTCGGGGCCAGGCCGAGCGACGGCTCGTCGAGCATGAGCAGCCGGGGGCGGGCGACCAGGGCCCGCCCCAGGGCGAGCATCTGCCGCTCCCCGCCGGAGAGCTGGTGCGCGGGCTGCCCCCGCCGCCGGGCCAGCGGCTCGAACAGCTCGTACACCTGGGACGTGGCCCGGGCCATGTCCGCCCGGTCGCGGCGCCAGAGCCCGCCCAGGCGGAGGTTCTCCGCTACGGTCAGCTCCTCGACCACGCCGCGCCCCTCCGGGACGTGGGCGAGGCCGAGCCGCACCCGCCGGGCCACGGGCACGGCCGCCAGATCCTGTCCGTCGAAGCGGATCGTGCCCGCGGTCAACGGCAGCAGCCCGGACAGCGTCCGCAACAGCGTCGTCTTGCCCGCCCCGTTGGGGCCGACGACCGCGACCACCGACCCGGGGCCCACGTCGAGGCTGACGTCACGCAGCACGGGCACGCCCGGATAGCCGGCGCAGACCCCGCGCACCGACAGCAGGGCCGTCACGGTCACGCGGAGGCGTCATCGTCGCCGCCGGTGTACACGGCGGCGAGGATCGGATCGTCGCGCAGCTGGTCGGGGGTGCCACGGGTGACGACCCGGCCGGCGTCGAGCACCACCACCTCCTGGCACACCCGCATCACCAGGTCCAACCGGTGGTCCACCAGGACCACCGAGCAGCCCCGCCGCCGCGGCAAGGAGGCGATCAGCCGGGCCAGCTCATCGACCTGCTCGGCCGACAGCCCGGCGGCCGGCTCGTCGAGCAGCAGTAGGCGAGGCTGGGCCGCCAGCGCCCGGGCGAGCGCGACCTTGGGACGCACGGCCTGGGGCAGCTCGGACGGGCGGTGATCGGCGTACGCGGTCAGGCCCAGGTCGCTGAGCATCGCCCGGGCGCGCTCGCGCACCTCGGGCGACTCACCGGCCGCGCGGCGCAGGCGAGCCAGGGCCGAGCCGATGCCCGTACGCGCCTGGTCGCGGGCCCCGGTCAGCACGTTGTCCAGCACGGTCATGCTCTCGAAGAGGCCGCCGTGCTGCAGGGTCCGGGCGATGCCGAGCCGGACCAGCTCGTGCGGCTTCGGCCGGAACGGCTGGCCGTCGCGCGTCATCGTGCCCGACTGCGGGGTCACCAGGCCGCATATCACGTTGAACACCGTGGTCTTGCCGGCCCCGTTCGGCCCGATGATGCCCACGATGCCGCGATCCGGCACGGTCAGCGACACGTCCTCGAGGGCCACCACCGCGCCGAACCGCACGGTGATACCCGACAGCTGGAGGGTCACGCCAGCAGTATCACCGCACCGCATGGGCGCCGGTGCGCTGGGGGACACCGTCGAGCAGCGCAGACATCTGCTCGTCGCTCTCCACGTCGACGTCGACCTCGTAGTCCTCGGGCCGGGTGTGGTCGACGTTGGGCGACACCCGCAGCAGGTTGAAGCTCGCGCTGAGCACCACGACCACGACCAGGTTGGCCAGGAGCGTGACGAATCCTATGTAGACGGTCACGTCCGAGTCCAGGCCGAGCCGGGACAGGGCCATCGTCGATCCGCCGAAGTGCTCGCCCACGACCTGGCCGGCGACCACCTTCGGCGTCTCGTACAGCAGGTACAGCGACCAGCCCAGCCCACCCAGCATGCCGATCATCAGGGCCCACCGGTGGAACCAGCCGGTGAGCATGCCGAACAGCACCGTGGGCAGGACCTGCAGGATGAGCACGCCCGCGATCGTCTGCAGGTCCAGCGAGAAGGCCGGAGTCAGCACCACCACGACCGCGGCCGCGGCGAACTTGACCAGCAGCGAACTCCACCGGCTCACCTGGGTCTCCTCGCGCGCGCCGGCCCGGGGGCGGATGTACTCCAGGTAGATGGCCCGGGTGAACAGGTTCGCCACACCGATCGACATGATCGCCGCCGGAATCAGCGCCGCCACGGCGATCGTGGCGTACGCGATACCAGCGCTCCAGGCCGGGAACCGGTCATGAAAGATCATCGGTGTGATGGTGTTGTAGTCGGAGCCGAAGTTCCCGACCGCCGGGTCGGCGTCGACCGGGAAGACGTTGCGGGCCACCGCGAAGAAGCCCAGCAGAGCCATGAGGCCAAGCACCAGGCAGTAGATCGGCAGCGCGGCCGCGTTGCGCTTGATCGTGGCGCGGTCCTTCGCCGCGAGGATCGCCGTGATCATGTGCGGGTAGGCGAACAGCGACAGGGTCGAGGCCACGGCGAGCGTGAGGTACGTCCACTGGTCGGACTCCGACAGCAGGATGCCGGAGGCGGGGTTGGCGTCGCGGGAAAAGCGCAGGTCCGCCGCGTCGAAGACCAGCCCCCACCCGCCGGACATGGCCACCACCAGCACGGCCGAGAGCACCAGCCACACCAGGAGCACGTCCTTGGCGATCGACAGCAGCGCCGGCGCGCGCAGGCCGCCCCGGAACGTAGGGATCGAGATCGTGGCCAATGCGGCGAGCAGGGCCCACTCCCCCTCCACCCCGATGACCCGGAACACCGCCTCGAGCGCGACGAGCTGGACCGCCAGATAGGGCAGCGTGGCCGCGATGCTGACGAGCGCGACCACCAGCGCCAGCGGCCGCGACCCGAACCGGGCCCGGGCGAACTCGGCCATCGTGACGAAGCCGTGGGCGTGCGCCACCGACCAGTACCGGGTCGACACGAAGTAGACCAGAGGCGTGGCGAGCAGGGCGTACGGCACCGCGTAGAAGGCCATTGCCCCGTTGCCCCACGCGTAGGCCGGCAGGGCGACGAACGTGTAGGCGGAGTAGGCAGCCCCGCCGATGAGGAACCAGGTCACCCAGTTGCCGAAGGCCCGGCCGCCGACGCCCCACTCCTCGAGGCGGTGCAGACCGGCCTCCGGTCGCCGCCAACGGGTCGCGGTGAAGGCCAGCAGGACCATGGCCGCGAAGAGGGCCACGAAGACGACGGTGGCCGTATCCATCACCATCGAGGTCTCCGAGCCTTGGTCGCCATATAGACAAATGTAATAGTTATGGTCGTCACAAAGATGCAGGCCAGCTGGTACCAGTAGAAGAACGGCAGGCCGAACAGGCGCGGGGCGTCCCGGTTGTACAGGGGGACGGCCAGCTGCATCACGACCGGCACGAGCATCAGCCAGTTCAGCCCGCGTCGGCGGGTCGGCATCGCCCGGCCCGGCCCGCCCTTCTCCGGCC
>JADGGF010000428.1 GCA_019690055.1 Micromonosporaceae bacterium | reverse complement strand
TCCTTCTTGACGTCTGGTGCGCAAGAAGGACGCCTTCCTGACACGCAACCGGGGTCCCGGATCGGGGAGGCTGTCCCGGATGCGGGACACGGGCGGGTCGGGATATGGCGTGGTTGAGCCAGATCCGGGGCCAGGCCAGGTCGTGAGCCCGGGTCGGGATAGCTGGCCGGCCGCCGGTGGTTGGACCCTGGGCACCCGGAAACGACCGGCCGCCTCGGCCCCCGCAGCGCCGAGATGACCCGGGGTAGCACGCCCGCCCCGCCCCGACCGACGGTGACCGGAGGTCACGGAGCGTGAGGGCAGGAGCGTCCCCCAACGGCCGGTCTCGACCGTGAAGGAGCTTCCCAATGACCCGCACGATCATCCGCACCATCCGTAACAGCGCCCTGCTCGGCCTGGCCGGCCTGGGCACCGCCGGCGCCATCGCGCTGGGCCCCACCACCACCGCGCATGCCGCCGACCCGGCGATCCCCAACGTGCCCGCCAACGCCGCCACCGCCCCCGAGCAGGCCCACATCGCCGACTACGACGGTGCCCTGCAGCCCAACGGCTACTACTGCGGCCCCGCCGCCACGCGGATCGCCCTGTCCGCCCACGGCCAGCCGCCGACCTTCGACACGCTGGCCCAGGAGCTGGGCACCACCCGCGACGGCACCAAGTCCATCGACGACATCACCCGCGTGCTCAACCAGCACACCGGTGACGGCCGCTACACCTCGGTCAAGTTCGACAGCCCCACCGTCAGCGACGAGCAGACCGACAAGCTGCGCACCGACATCATGGCCGCCATCAACGACGGCGACCCCGTCGTGGCCAACATCGTCGGCCAGGTCACCGACACCAACGGCGAAACCCACCGCTACGCCGGCGGCCACTACCTGACCGTCACCGGCTACAGCGACAACGGACACACCGTCCACATCACCGACCCGGCCGACCGCAAGGGCAGCAACGAATACCAGCTCCCCATCGACAAGCTGGCCGGCTGGATGGCCACCCGCGGCTACACCAGCTGACCCAACACCACGACACCCAGCGGGTGGGATTGGTGCTCCACCAACGACACCAATCCCACCCGTTTGTCGTCTTGCGGCCCACCCGTTTGTCGTCTTGCGGCCCACCCGTCCGCCGCCGACATGGCAGGCTAAACGGTCGTGAGTGAGTTCGACGCGGCCGCCGCGGCCGTACAGGCGGCCCTGGACGCCGGGGCGAGCTACGCCGACGCCCGGGTGATGCACCGACGCATCGAGTCGATGGATGCCCGCAACGGCGAGATCGAGGAGCTCAACCAGCACGAGGACAGCGGCCTCGGCGTCCGCGCTCTGGTCGGCTCGGGCTGGGGGTTCTTCGCAGTCCCCGATCTCTCCGACGCCGCCGCCCGCCGGGCCGGGGAGCGGGCCGCCGCCATCGCCGCCGCCAGTGCGGGCGTGCCCGGCCCCACCGCCGGCCGGGTACCGGCACCCGCGGTGAGCGGGAGCTGGGCGTCGCCGTGCGAGATCGATCCGCTGTCGGTACCCCTGTCCGAGAAGGGCGACCTGCTCGTCGGCGTGACCGCCACGATGAAACGCGCCGGCGCCGACCACGCGGAGGCCAGCTACGCCATCTGGGACACCCGCAAGTGGTTCGTCTCCAGCGAGGGTCATCGCATCGATCAGCACATCCGCGAGTGTGGGGCGGACATGTCGGCCACGGTGATCGGCGACGGCGAGACGCAGCGCCGGTCCTACCCCGGCGGCCAGTACGGCACCCGCGGCTGGGAGCTGATCACCGAACTGGACCTGCCGGCGCACGCCGAGCGGATCGCCGACCAGGCGCAGGCACTGGTCCGGGCCCCGCAATGCCCCGCCATGGTCACCACGGTGATCCTCGGCAGCCACCAGATGGCCCTGCAGATCCACGAGTCCGTCGGGCACGCCATCGAGCTGGATCGCATTCTCGGCTGGGAGGCGGCCTTCGCCGGCACGTCATGGCTCGACCTCGCTGAGCTCGGCTCCCTGCGGTACGGCTCGGAACTCATGAACATCACGATCGATCCCACGATCCCGGGCGCCCTGGGCAGCTTCGGCTTCGACGACGAGGGGACGCCGGCCGCCCGCCGCGACGCGGTCCGCAACGGCATCTGGGTCGGCGTGCTCGCGGGGCGGGACTCGGCCGCGGCGGCGGGCCTGGACTACGGCGGCAGCGTACGGTCGGATGGCTGGGCGCGGCTGCCCATGGTCCGGATGACCAACGTCGGCCTCGAGCCGGGACCGCACACCCTCGAGGAGATGATCGCCGCCACCGACGAGGGCATTTTCATGGACACCAACCGATCCTGGTCGATCGATGACAAGCGGTTGAACTTCCAGTTCGGCTGCGAGATCGCCTGGGAGATCCGCAACGGAAAACTCGGGCGGATGCTGCGCAACCCCACCTACACCGGAATCGGCCCCGAATTCTGGCGAAGTATGGACATGCTTGGCCGCGAGGTGGTGCCATGGGGCATCCCGAACTGCGGCAAGGGGCAGCCCGGACAGGTCGGGCACACCGGCCACCCCGCCGCCCCGGCCCGGTTCACCGGCGTCCGTGTGGGGGTGACGGGATGACGATGCTCGACATTGTGTCGCGGGTGCTCGACCTGGTCGCGGCGGCGAAGCCCGGGGCGGAGGCGGAGGTCGTGGTCAGCGGGGGCGAACTGGCGCTGACCCGGTTCGCCAACTCGTTCATCCACCAGAACGTGGTCGACGCGACGACCACGGTACGGCTGCGGCTGCACGCCGACGGCCGGACCGCGGCCGGTTCGGCGTCCATCCCCAATCCGTCCACAGTAGACGACGAGGCGCTGGGCCGCCTCGTGGCCCGTACGGTCGCGGCCGCCCGCCTCGCGCCGCGCGACCCGCAGTGGCCCGGCCTGGCGCCCGCCGCGCCCGTCGACCCGGTACCGCCGGCCGATCCGGAGACGGCCCACGCCGAGCCGGACGAGCGGGCCCGTCGGGTGCGGGAGTTCGTGACGGCGGCCGATGGGCTGGAGACGGCGGGCTACTGCAGTACGCAGCTGCTGTCCATGGCGTTCGCCAACTCGGCGGGCATGTCCGCGGAATCGGTCACGGCCCTGGCCGCGATGGACGGCATCGCTCGCTCGAGGTCGTCCGACGGCGTCGCCCGGCTGGCCAGCTCGCGCCTGGGCGACCTGGACGGGGCGCGCCTGGGCGCCCTGGCCGCGGCCAAGGCCCGCGCGGGCGCGGCACCCCGCGAGCTGCCGCCGGGCCGGTACGAGGTCGTCCTGGAGCCGACGGCGGTCGGTGACCTGCTGGAGAACCTGGCCGTGTACGGCTTCAACGGCAAGGCCGTCAACGAGGGCCGCTCGTTCGTCGAGGTGGGTGCGGCGCAGTTCGATCCGAGTCTGTCCATCGTGGACGATCCGTTCGATCCCCGCGGCCCGGCCCTGGCCTTCGACGTCGAGGGCACCCCGAAGGCGCGGCGGACCTTCGTCGATGCCGGCACGACCGTCGCGGTCGCCCACGACCGCCGCAGCGGGGCCGTGGCGGGCGTACGCTCCACCGGCCACGCCCTGCCTGGGGCCGCCTCATTCGGCGCGATCGCCACGAACCTGCGCCTCGAGCCCGCAACCGGGTCGGAGATCCAGCCGGCCGGCGAGTGGGGTCAGGACGGGTCGGGGCCGGTCGCCGACGCGTCGGTGCAGGCGCTGGTGGCCCAGGTCGAGCGAGGCCTGCTGGTCACCGACTTCTGGTACACCCGGGTGCTCGACCCGCGCACGCTCGTCGTCACCGGGCTGACGCGGAACGGTGTCTGGCTCATCGAGAACGGGGAGATCGTCGCCCCAGTCCAGAACCTCCGGTTCACCCAGTCGTACCCGCAGGCGCTCGCGCCCGGTGCCGTGCTCGGGGTCGGGACCCGTACGGTCGGTGTCCCAGCCAGCTGGGCTGGCCTCGCCTACCGCGCCCCGGCCCTGCGCCTGGCCTCCTGGAACTTCACCGGCAACCCGTCCGGCTGACCGGACCGGGCCCGAGGGCCCGCGGGCCGAGGCGTCCCCGCGACGACCGCCCACACGCGGGGTGCGACGAGCATCCGCTGAACCGCCGGATCGGGTAGGCCCGGGCGTCGATTGATCACCTTGCCGGGTTCGGCTACGGTCAGGGGCCACGGGACTCGCCCGACGCGATGCCGACCATCGAAGGAGTCGTCCGATGACCGCACCCGGCCCCGC
>JADGGF010000427.1 GCA_019690055.1 Micromonosporaceae bacterium | reverse complement strand
ACCCAGCCCCTATTCGCGTTGATCTAGGGCTTGGAGTGGTGGATGGAGATCGACTGACCACCCTTAGCCCTAGATCAACGGAAGTCTGCCAGCCCAGCGAGCCGTGGAGGCGTGCGTGATCCTGCCGACGAAGGCCCGGTACGCGCCGGGCGAGCCGGTACTGGTTGCCGTGACAGCCCCGCCGATTGCCCGCGACCTCCGGGTCGAGCATCTGGGCGACGAGATTCGCCGGATCGCCCTCGCCCGGGACGCCGCCGGCGAGCAGATCGTCGACCTCGGCCCGCTGCCCGAGGGCGGGTACGGGGTGCGCCTGTGCACCAGGGACGGGAGCACGTACGCGCAGACCGCGGTCGAGGTGCTGGCCGACCCGGTGGCCCGGATGCGGTACGGCTTCGTGGCGAACTTCGCCCCGGACCGGGACATCGATGGCGTGCTGCGCTGGTTTCGGCGGCTGCACCTGACGGCCGCCCAGTTCTACGACTGGGCGTACCGGCACGCGAACCTGGTCGGCCCAGATCCACAGTGGACCGACCCGCTCGGGCAACCGGTGTCGTTGGCCATGGTGACGGCCCTGTCGACGGGCCTGCGAGCCGGCGGCACCCTGCCGATCGGTTACGCGGCGGTCTACGGGGTCGGGCACGACGAGTGGCCGGCCTGGCAGCAGGCGGCGCTGCTCGACGCGAACGGCCGGCCGCACACCCTCGCCGACTTTCTGTCCATCGTGGACCCGTCCGACCCGGACTGGCTGGCCCATTTCCGGGCCGACCTGCGCCGGGCGTCCCAGGCCGGTGGCTTCGCCGGGTTCCACCTCGACCAGTACGGCTTCCCGCGTCGGGCCGTGCGACCGGACGGGCGCGTGGTGGACCTGGCCGAGGCCTTCGACTCGCTCATCCACGCCGTCCGGGCCGAGTTGCCCGACGCCTGCCTGATCTTCAACAATGTCAACGACTTCCCGGTCTGGGCGACCACCCGCAGCCCGCAGGACGTGACCTACACCGAGGTCTGGGAGCCCCACGACACGCTGGCCGACCTCGCGGCCGTAGCGACCCGGTCCCGGTCGCTGGCCCCGCACCGGCCGGTGGTGCTCGCCGCGTACCAGAGCGTCTACGCCAAGCACCCCGCCCCCGCGGCGGACGCGGCGACTCGGCTGACCATGGCCACGCTCTTCTCCCACGGGGCGACCCAACTGCTCGCGGGCGAGGACGGCCGTCTGCTGGTCGACCCGTACTACGTCCGCAACCACCGCCCGGACACCTCCACTTTGGACCGATTGGCGCGATGGTACGACTTCCTCGTCGCGGCCGGCGACCTGCTCCTCGCCGAGGATCAGGCCGACATCACGCGCTCGGTGGTCGGGGGCCTCAACGGCGAGCTCGACGTAACCATCGACGGGGCGCCGGTGAGCCATGAGCCGCGGCCCGGCGTGATCTGGCGGCGCGTGGTGCAGACCCCGGTGGGCACCGTCGTCCACCTGATCAACCTGACTGGGCAGACCGAGACGGGGTGGGACACGCCCAAGGCCGAGATCGTGCCGGTCGGCGGGCTCCGGCTGCGGGTGCGGCCGACCGGCGCGGAGGTGCCCCGCCTGCACGCCGCCGACCCCGACGCGGGCGTGGCGTTCGCGCCGCTGCCGCTGTCGGCGGAGGACGGCTACCTGTACGCCGACCTGCCGTCGCTGCGAGCCTGGCTGGTCCTGCTCATCCGCCCCACCGACCGGGCCCCGCGGCCCACCAGCGATCGTGAGGAGAATCGATGACTCAGCCTGCCGCTCGACGCAGCGTGCCCGGCATTGCGCCCGTGGCCCGCGGCGCCATGCCGTCGCAGACCGTACCGTCCGACGCCGAACCGTCGGTCGCGCGGTCGGACCCGTGGTGGCGGGAGGCCGTCATCTACCAGGTGTACGTGCGCTCGTTCGCCGACGGGGACGGCGACGGGGTCGGTGACCTGGTCGGCCTGACCGCGCGCCTGGACCACCTCACCCGGCTCGGGGTGGACGGTCTGTGGCTCAACCCCTGCTACCCGTCGCCCGGGGCGGACCACGGCTACGATGTCGCCGACTATATGAATATCGACGAACGCTACGGCGGCTTGGCGGCGCTCGACGCCCTGCTCGCCGCCGCCCACGACCGCGGTCTGCGGGTCCTCCTGGACCTGGTGCCCAACCACTGCTCGGCCGAGCACCCCTGGTTCCAGGCCGCCCTGGCCGCGGCTCCGGGCTCGCCGGAGCGTGAGCGGTTCATCTTCCGCACCGGGCGGGGCCCCGCCGGCGAGCAGCCGCCGAACAACTGGCGCTCGGTCTTCGGGGGCCCCGCCTGGACGCGGGTGGGGCAGACCGACCAGTGGTACCTGCACAGCTTCGATCCGAGCCAGCCCGACTTCAACTGGCGCAACGAGGAGGTCCGGGCCTACTTCGATGAGGTGCTGCGGTTCTGGTTCGACCGCGGGGCCGACGGCATGCGCATCGATGTCGCCCACATGCTGGTCAAGCACCCGGACCTGCCCGACTGGCCGTTCCCGCCCGACGGCTCGGCCGACTACAACGGGTATGCGCAGAACCAGCCCGAGGTGCACGAGGTGCTGCGGCGGTGGCGGGCGATCGCGGACTCGTACCAGCGCCAGATTCCGCTTGTCGGCGAGGTGTGGGTGCCGACCGTCACCGACCTGGCCCGCTACCTGCGCCCCGATGAGCTGTCGCAGGCCTTCTATTTCGATCTGCTGATGACCGGCTGGGACGCCGCCGCCTTCCGCGCGTCGGTGAGCCGTGGGCTGGCCGAGATCGACGCGACCGGGGCGCCGGTCACCTGGACGCTGGCCAACCACGACGTGCACCGCACGGTCACCCGCTACGGGCTGGTCCGTCCGGAGGGGACGGTCGGGTCGCCGGATCCGGTCGGCGGGGCCGTGCGGGCCCGGGGCGAGGTCGACGTGGCGCGGGGACTGCGTCGCGCCCGGGCCGCGCTGCTGCTCGTGCTTGCGCTGCCCGGCTCGGTCTACCTCTACCAGGGGGAGGAGCTCGGGCTCCCCGAGGTGCTCGACCTGCCCGACGAGGCCCGGCAGGACCCGATCTGGTTCCGGTCGGGCGGCACCGAGTACGGCCGGGACGGGTGCCGGGTGCCGCTGCCGTGGCGCCCCGACGAACCGGGCCTGGGCTTCGGCAGCGCCCGAACCTGGTTGCCGCAGCCCGCGTGGTTCGCCGAGTACGCGGTGACGCGGCAATGGGAGGACGCGTCGTCGATGCTCAATCTGTGTGCCCGGGCTCTGCGGGAGCGCCGGGCTCGCCTGGCCGGGGCGGGGCCCCTGGAGTGGATCGAAATACCGCAGCGCCCCGATGTCGTCGCCTTCCGGCGCGGCGCCATCACCTCCGTCACCGTCTTCGGCGACGAGCCGTACGCCGCCCCGCCCGAGTGGGGCCGGATCGTGCTGGCCTCGGCGCCCACCGACGGCCCGCTCCCGGGCGAGTCCACCGCCTGGCTGGTCGCCGACACGCCCCCGCGTCCCCGTTGATCTAGGGCTTGGAGTGGTGGTTGGAGATCAACTCACCCCGCCAAGCCCTAGATCAACGAGGGGTGGGTGACGGATTGGCCCAGGCCGGGAGTGGCCGAATGGCCCGGGGTGGTGGGCCATTGGGCGGCTACAGTCGGAGCGTGGCGATCAACGACAGCGTGGCGACCCTGCCGGCCGAGACCGCGGACCCCTGGAGGGTGGACCGGCTCGACCTGGCGGCGTACCTGGCCCGGATCGGCGTCCCGGCCCGGCCGCCGTCGCGGGCGGCGCTCGACGAACTGCACGAGGCACACGTCCGCACATTCACATTCGACAATGTCGATGTGCTGCTGGGGACCCACCCCGGGGTGGACCTCGACGCGGTGCAGGCCAAGTTCGTCGGCCGGGGGCGGGGCGGGTACTGCTTCGAGCACAGCACGCTCCTCGGCGCCGCGCTGCAGCGGCTCGGCTACGTCGTCGAGCGCCGGCTGGGGCGGGTCGGCGACCCGCCGTCCGCCCGGACCCACTGCGTGCTCGTGGTGACCCTCGACGGCCAACGGCTGCTGGCCGACCCGGGCTTCGGTCTGAGCCTGCTGCGCCCGATCCCGCTGGAGGACGGAGCGCAGGACGACTACGGTGGCTGGGCCTATCAGGTTCGGTCGGTCCGGCTGGGCAACGGGCGGGGCTGGGCGCTGTACCGTCGGCACGAGCCGGGGTGGGAGCTCATGCAC
>JADGGF010000426.1 GCA_019690055.1 Micromonosporaceae bacterium | reverse complement strand
ACCTAATCCTTGTCGATCGGCTCCGACGCCGATCATGCCAGGGGCGCACCCGAAAAGTTCCGATAGGCCATGCCCGTGAGGTCTCGCCGACGGCTGGCACGGTGGTCCGGACGCGCGTTAGGGAACCAGTCCACTTGATGCGATGAAAGGAGCGGGGCCTCCGCTCCTCGCGTGACAGTCACCCTCGCGTAACGCTTGGGCTGTCCCGACAAGCCCCACGACGAGGGAGGCCCTTGGTGGAAGGGCAGTGCCCCGCCGAGTGGTGGGGTTTGAGGGTTGATCCTCGGTGTCTACGCGCCGCTGTCGATCGCGGCGATGGTGTCAGTATGGCTGGTTGGTTTGAGTTGGGCCATGGAGGCTTCGGACAGGTAGCGGCGCTGGTCTGACTGCCATTCGTCGTGCATGTCGGCGAGGATGGCGCCGACGAGGCGGATGACGGCGGCGTCGTTGGGGAAGATGCCCACGACCCGCGCTCGGCGCTTAATTTCCTTGTTGACCCTCTCGATCGTTATCTTGAGCCCTCCGGGTCCGCAGGTCCGTGACCTGCGGGTTCACGTCGTGGACGGTGTACGTGACGTGAACCCGCAGGGCGCCCAAGGGGCGGTTAGGGCCGCGTGATCGTTACCGAAGAGTGATCGGGTGGGGCCGCCGTTGGTGGTCGTGTCCGGCCGCGTTGTTCGCCGAGCGCGATAGCGAGTTGGTTGCGTAGCCGCTGGTTCTCCTCGACGAGGTTGTGGATGCGCTGCTGCATGACGGCCAGGCGCTGCCGCAGGGATTCCGCGGACGCCCGTTGGGCGGCCGGCGCTGCCGGCCTTCGTGGTGGTGCCGTAGTAGCGCGCAGCTTGCGGATCTCGTCGCGGATGTCGGTCTGGCTGTAGAGCCAGGATCTGGAGACTTGGGCTGCGCGGGCGACGGTGCTGAAGGTGACCGCCGCGCCGGTGCGGTCGAGCTCGCGCAGCGCGCGGATCGCCTTTGCCCGGGTCATCTCGTGGCGTTGTTTCGCCGCGGAGATCAGATGCGTGGCGCGGTCAGGAGGCATCGGCGACCTCCTGCGGTTGGTCGTTCTCCAGTGTGGTGATGATCTTTTCTAGGTTGGCGGCGACCTGCCGGTTCATCTGGATCAGTCGGGTCTGCCCGCGGGCTTCGGCCGCGGTGATGATCTGCAGGACCTGCTGGTGCTGCAGGCGGTGCTGGGGCAGGAACTCGGCCGTCGTGATGAACATGGGACAGGTCAGGCACGCGTTGGCGTGCGGGCAGTTCTTCTGGACGGGCAGGCCGCAGAAGCCGTTCGGCAGCGCCTGGGTGGCGCGACCGAGGCGCTGCTTGGCCCACGAGGCGTCGCCGAGCGGGCCGGCGGGGTCGATGGTGATCTCGTCGCCGTGGATGTTGACCTTGCGGGCCTGTTCCCAGTGCCGACGCACGGTCGTGTCGTGCAGCCGGGCGTAGTGCGCGGTCATCTGCGGGGACTCGTGGTCGAGGATGCGCCGCACGACCTCCTGGGGAACGTCTTTGTTGATCAGCGCGGTGCCGAGCGTGTGGCGCCACTGGTGGGGTGTGAAGTGAACTGGCTTGCCGTGCTCGTCACGGATGTCGCAGCCGCGTAGCCATCGGTAGAGGGCCAGCCGGTAGGTGCTGCTGGCCAGCGGTAGAGATCCGTCAATGTTCTTGGTCGGGCGGGGGAACAGGAACGGGGCGCTGTGCGGCCATCGTGCCTCGACGTCGCGCCGCTGCCTTTCGATCCATGTCCGCAGTTCCTCGTCGATGGGAACGAGGGCTTCCCGCTTCATCTTGTGGTTGTAGTAGCGCAGGTAGGCCGCGCCGTCGCTGTCGGTGACAATGCAGTCCGTGGGCAGTCTCAGCGCGTCGGTGACCCGCAGCCCGCAGCGCATGAGGATGACGGTCACCAGGCGGTAGCCCGCGTCGTTCCACCGATCGAGGTTGGTGGGTTGTTCGAGTTGAGCCATGACCTGCTCGGTCAGGGCACGGGGCAGCCGGTCACGCTTCTTGGGGATGTCGGCGGCGTAGAACATCGCGTCTGCCGGTAGCTCGGGCTGCCACCGGTGTTGGCGGATCGCGGCGAGGAACAGGCTTAGCTGTCCGATATGGACTGAATGCTGGTTGCCGGTGCCGAACTCGGTGTGCAGGTCGGCCATGTAGCGCTCCAGCAGCGGGCGGTCAATGGTCGTGACGCCGGCGATCCCCGCGGCGGTGAGGAATCCCGAGAACCGGGTGATGGCCCAGACCGGTCGTCTGGCGCCGGCTTCCAGGCCAAGCCCGCTGGTCAGCCGCCACCGCACCCACCGTTTGGCGTGTTCGCGCAGCCAGGGCTGGGCGATGCCGGTGAACCGGATCACGGTGTCGCCAGGGTAGCCGAGGCGGCGCATCTTCCAGACGTCACGGGGATACTCCGCCGCCCACCCGTCATCCTCGGCCAAGTCCGCGACCTTGCGGATCGCGAACGTGAGAAACGCCCGGTCCATCGAGTCCTTGAGCTCCGGATGCCCGCCCTGGCGCCAGGCCGGCTCCTCGTACTCGGTCAAAGACGCGACGCCAGACCGGGCGAGGAAGCTCACCACGCGGTTGACGACCGGCGGTGCGATCTTGCCGCGGCGATCGTCGTGACGGCACTGCAAGGCATACTGCACCTCCAACTTCAACTGTGGCGCCAGCGAGCCGAGTTCGATACGTTGCAACGCCAGCACCGGCACGGCCGCAAAGTTGGCAACAAACTCGTCGATGTTCGGTCGGCCGTTCGCGCGCCAGGTGTTGTGGTGACTGTGGCAGAACGGCGAGGCCGCCTGCGGCCAGAGCTGGCAGTGGGTGATCCTGCAGGTCGAGCCGGGCGGTGGCTGCTTGACCAGCGGCGCCGCGGTGAGCCAAGTGGCCAGGTCCGAGCCGCGTGAGCGTTCCCATCGTTGAGCGTGCAGCTGGCACAAACCCTTCCGGGCCGCGCCGTAGCCGCAAAACCCGACGAGGCAGGCCGCGTTGGGTTGGTGGCGCCGCCACTGCGGGTCGGTCTCGGCGATGAAGGCGGCGAGGTCAGGCCGGCCGGCCTTGACCCACCGCTGCCGGTGGCCGGAGCACAGGCCGTGCCCGGCGATCGCGCGGTAGCAGCCAGCCACCGAGCACGGTCCGGGGCCGAACATCGGGTTCGTGGTGTCGGCGACCAGCACGTCAGCGCGGAACTCGGCCCGCACGGCGGCCATCAGCTTGTGCAGCAGTCCCGCAGGTCGCGCTCGGGACTGACCAGGTGCCGACCCGGCGGCGTGGGCGGAGGAGCGGAGGCTCACGGCTGTCCTCCCGCCTCGTCGAGCAGGTCCGCCAGCAGCACGACCCGCACGCTGTTGCGGTGAACCTTCGCGCTCAGGGACGTCACCGTGCCGCTGGTGTGCTCGTGATGCTCGACCAGTGCCAGGGCACCCCGCCAGGCATCGAAGCTGACCCGCGACCGTGAGTCGGCCCGTCCGACCAGGACCGACCCGGCCGCCCCGACCGTCCATGTGATCAACGGCAGATCCCGGTGCGCGTCAAGGATCCGGGCCAACTCCGCCGCGGCTCGCCGTTGCCAAGCGGCCCGCTCTGCGTGAGAAATACCGAGCATGCTCACCAGGTCACCTCGTCTCCGGTGAACCAGCCCGCCTCTGCCAGCGCCTTGCGTGCGTCTTCCACGCTCAGGTGCCCATAGATGGACGTGGTAGTGGCGACGCTGGCGTGCCCGAGAAGTTGAGCGACCACTTCGACCGGCACCCCGTCACGCAGCCAGCGAGTCGCCGCCGTGTGCCGCATCCAATGTGGATCGAAGTCGATGCCAGTACTGCGGCGCAGTCGCAGGACCAGGTCGTAGACGGCCGGATAGGACCATGCCTCGCCCCGCTGCTGCGCGAAGAGGTTGACGAACACGTAGTCGCTGTCGAGGTCGCCGTACTCTGCGTCGAGATAGTCGGCATAAAGCCGGACCACCGCAGGCCGGACCGGAATGGCCCGCGACCGGCCCGACTTGACCCGCGCGCCGTTGGCGTTGAACCGCGGAACCACGCTCACCTGGCAGGCGGCAGCGTCGATGTCCTCGTGGCGAAGGCCAAGCGCCTCCCCAACGCGCATCCCGGTCTCGCACAAAAGCGCCCACAGGAGCCGATCACGTAGCCGGACACAACCGTCGAGGATCGCCTGCATCTCGGCGACCGTGAGCACCCTCGGCAGCCTCTTCGCTGCCTTCA
>JADGGF010000015.1 GCA_019690055.1 Micromonosporaceae bacterium | reverse complement strand
TCGTCCGTCCGGGAGACCATCGACCACACGACGAGCGCGACCACGGCGGGCACCGCCCACACCGCCAGCGCCGCCTGGGCGGAGATGTCAAGCCAGATCCGGACGGGCTCGGCCAGGCTCGAGGCGATGAACGCGCCGGTGATGAGGGCGGCGGTGTAGATGCCGGTGACCGGCCCCACCCGGTCGGGCGCCCGGTTGCGCACGAGTCCCGGCAGCAGCGTCCCGACGACCGCGATCCCGATCCCGGCCAGCGCCGTGCCGACGTAGAGCTGGGCGGCGCCGCCGACGGCTCGCACACTCGCGCCCGCGGCGATCAGCCCGATGCCGGCCGTGAGCACAGTGGACGGACGCAGCCATCGCGTGAACCAGGCGGCGACGGGGGCGAACAGGCCCATACACGCCACGGGAATCGTGGTGAGGGCCCCGATGGCGACCGCGCCGAGCCCGAGGTCGGCCCCGAGATCGACCGCCATCGGGGGAACCGACGTGATCGCGGCGCGCAGGTTCAGCGCGACCAGGGCGATGGCGACCAGCCAGCCAAGGTCGCGGGCTCTTTGATCAGACAACGGGGGTGACCGCCGAGCGGTTCTTGGCCTTCTGCACCTGCTCGTACACGTGGTGGCGCAGCTCGACGAACCGGGCCGAGGACCGGGTCTCGAGCTGATCGCGCTGCGCCGGCAGGTCGATGGCGAGATCCTCCAGCACGATCGTCGGCGAGGACGACAGAATCACCACCCGCTCGGCCAGATAGACCGACTCATCGATGTCATGCGTGACGAACAGCATGGTCATGCCGAACCGCTGCCACACCGAGCGGACGAGGTCCTCCAGGTCGGCCCGGGTCTGCGCATCGACCGCCGCAAACGGCTCATCCATCAGCAGCACCCGGGGCTGGAACGCGATGGCCCGCGCGATGGCCACTCGTTGCTGCATGCCGCCCGAGAGCTGCCACGGGTAGGCGGTCGCCGCGTCGGCGAGCCCCACCGCGGCGAGCGACTCATGGACCAGCGCGGCTCGTTCGGCCCTGGGCACGCGCTTCGCCTTGAGGGGCAACTCGACGTTCTCCCGCACCCGAAGCCAGGGCATCAGGCTGCGCCCGTACTCCTGGAACACGATGGCGAGCCCGTCCGGCGGTCCGGAGACCGGGCGGCCCTCGACCATGACCGTGCCCGACGTCGGGGCGATCAGCCCACCGAGCAGGCGCAGCAGCGTGGTCTTGCCGCAGCCCGACGGCCCGACGACGCAGACGAACTCGCCTGGGTTGACGGAGAACGTGATGTCCCGCAGCGCCTCCACCTGACGACCGTGGCCGTCGTAGACCTTGCGCAGCGACTGGACCTTGAGCACCCGGTCCTCCTTTGTGGGCGGATGTCTTACAGGGACGTACGCTCGGCGGCCCGCTGACCGCGGTGCCAGGCGAGAACGCGGCTCTCCACGAACCGGAACAGCAGCGAGAGCACCACACCGATGAGGCCCAGCACCAGGACGCCGCTCCACATCTGCGGGTACTGGAACCGCGTCTGGAACTGCTCGAAGGTGTAGCCGAGGCCATCGGTCGATGCCTTCAGCTCGCTGATCACCATGAGGATGATGCCGACCGAGAGCGCCTGGCGGGCGCCGGTCATGATCTGCGGGCTCGCCGAGCGGAGGACGAACGTGCGCAGCCGCAGCAGCCCGCTCACCCGGTAAGTGAGACAGGTGTCGACGAGCACCGGATCGACGCCCCGGACGCCTTCGACGGTGTTGAGCAGGATTGGCCAGACGCAGCCGGCGATGATGACCAGAATCTTGGTGGTGTCGCCGATGCCGGCGATCAGGAACAGGATCGGCACCAGGGCCGGCGGGGGTATGGCCCGCAGGAACTCCAGGACGGGCTCGACGAACGCGCGCACCGTCCGGCTCGATCCGATCGCCACCCCGGCGACGATCCCGATGACCAGCGCGGCACAGTAGCCCTCGGTGAGCCGGATAAGGCTCGGCAGGACATCGTCCGTCAGCCGCTCGCCGAACCAGGTGTCGGGGAAGACCTTGAGTATCCGCTTGAGCGGTGGCATGGCGGCGGTGTGGCTGTCGGCGCTGGCGAACCACCAGACCAGCAGGAGGACGATCGGCAGGCCGACCAGGGCGACGACCCGTCGCAGTCCGGTGATCACGGCCTTCACGCGGCGACCTCCCCCCGGACGGACGGGTGCCAGCGCAGGACGATCCGCTCCCCGGCCCGCGTGATGGTGTTGGCCACGACGCCGATCAGGCCAGTGACCAGAATCAGCGCGTACATGACCGGCACGTCACCGCCGCTGTAGGCGATGTACAGGTTGTCGCCCAAGCCGGGCGTGCCGATGACCATCTCACCGGTGATGGTCACGATCAGCGCGACCGTCGTGGCGAGCCGGATGCCGGTCATCACGTAGGGCAGCGCCGTCGGCCAGATCACGTAGCGGACCCGGCGCAGCGGGCCGAGATGGTACGAGCGGGCCGTGTCGCGGGCGACCGGGTCGACGTCGGCCACGCCGTAGAGCACCTGCACGAGCACCTGCCAGAACGATGCATAGACGACAATCACCAGTGTCGGCTCCCGGCCGACGCCCAGCAGCACGATGAGCCCCGGGATGAGGGCCACGGAGGGTATCGGGCGCAGGAACTCGATGGTCGACGCGGTGAACTCCCGCAGCAGCGGCAGGGAGCCGATGATCAGCCCCAGCACGATCCCGGCCGCGACCGCGATGGACAGGCCGTACAGCCACGTGACCAGCGTGTCGCTGAGTGCGGTGAGCAACGAGGGTCTGAACTGCTCGTCCGGCCGGCCGAGCTCCCGCCACAGCGCCCCGATGATCCGGCTCGTGGGCGGGAAGTAGTCGGAACTGAGCACCCCGGCGCGCGGCAGGATCTCGAGCAGCACCGCGAAGACACCGAGGCCGAGCAGGCCGAGCAGGGCCGGCGAGGTGCCGACCCTGCTCAGGAACGAACGGTATGGGTTCACGAAAGAATGGCGGAGACGTCGGGACGGGTGTCGGTCACGCCGTACTTGACGATCAAGTCGGCCAGGGTATCCAGTGAGCCGGAGTCGATCTCGGTCGGCCAGCCGGGCAGGGTCATGTTGGCGCGGACCTCCGCGGGGACGTTCGTGTAGGTGCCAACAATCTCACGAACCTCGTCCGGATGCGACTGCGCGTACTCCAGCGACTTCTTGATGGCCCGGGTGAACCGCGCCACGAGGTCCGGATTCTCCTGGGCGAGCTTGCCCGACGTCACGTAGAGCGCCACCGTCATCTTCGGGTCGATCGTGGCAAAGGAGCCGAGGACGCTCCAGCCCTTGGCCTTCGCCGCGGACAGCGTCGGCTCGACCGCGAAGATGGCGTCCACCTGGTCGTTGTCCAGGGCCGCGACCATGTCGGGGAAGCCGATCGCGACGATCTCGAGGCTGTTCGGGTCACCGCCGTCCTTGGCGACCAGCTCGCGGATGGCCAGCTCGACGATGCCGCCCTGCGTGTTGGCCGCGACCTTCTTGCCGGCCAGCTGGGCCGGCCGGGTGATCGAGGGGTCCTTCACGACGAGGCCGCTGAAGTCGTTGTCCGGGTCGCCCGCGGTCCCGTTGCCGGAGGCGATCGCCTTGATGTCCAGGCCGTTGGTCTGGGCGATCAGAACGGATGGCGCGTTGCTGAAGCCGAACTGGAAGGTTCCGCCGTCCACGCCCGGCAGGATGGCCGCGCCACCGGCCGCCGTGTCCAGGTTGAGGTCGATGTTCTCCTCGGTGAAGAAGCCCTTCGACTCGCCGAGGAAGATCGGGGCGACGTCGACGATCGGGATGACGCCCACGTTCACCGTGTCCGGCCCACCGGGCGTGGTCGGAGTGGTCGGGGTCTTCTCGCCACCGCAGGCGGCGGCCGATATGACAAGCGTCGCGCCGGCAAACAGCGCGGCCAGCCTTCGCATTCTCATGAGTACTCCATCGCTAGGACTGTCGGGACGTGGACGGGGTCGTTCGTATTCCGTACGAACGTTCTTGGAGTGAACGTAGGGCCGTCACCGGTAGGCGTCAACGGCTCGAGGGGCAGATTGCGATGTCGTTGAGCCATCTGTTACGTGATCGCGACATTCGTTCGCTAAGCGAACGCCGCGTTCCGGTCAGTCCAGCCCGCCACTGGGCGAGGCATCGACCGGAGGTGTGCCGTGGGTATGGAATGTCTCGATGGTCTTCAGGCCCCAGGCCTGCCCCTTGGCTCGCTCGGCCTGGGTCCACGTGATGACCTCGTGGTCGGGGGCGAGCAACAACCGGGCCCCGGCGTTGCACAGCTCGATCCGGTTGCCGCCGGGCTCCCACACGTAGAGGAAGAACGTCTGCTGGATCGCGTGCTTGTGGGGTCCGGTCTCGATGAAGATGCCGGCCTCCAGGAAAACGTCCGCCGCGCGCAGGATGTCCTCCCGCGTGTCGGTCGCGAACGCCGCGTGGTGCAGGCGACCCCGGCTGCCGGTCCAGTCACTGGTATAGACAAGATCGTATGACTTGTCGGTCACGGTGAACCAGACCGCGGCGAGCGAGCCGTCGTCGAGCATGATCTGCTCGCTCTTGCGCGCCCCCAGCAGCTCGGCCAGGAACCGGTCCTGGGGCGGGATCTGCGAGGCGAGGAAGTTGACGTGGTCGAGGCGGCGGATGTTGGCGCCCCGCCCGGGGAAGCGCGCCGCCTGGTTCTTGAGCGACGGCCGCTGCTCCGGACCCGGCGTGTACCGGTGGGTGTGCCAGTAGAGGCCGAACTTGTGACCATCGAAGTCGGTGAAGTGGAAGACGGGGCCGTACGCCGGCTCATCCTCACTCCAGCCCTCGCCGAGGCCTTCCGCCTCGAGCAGGGCCACCCGCCGCGCCAACGCCTCCTCGCTGCTGGCCCGCAACCAGGTGCGACCGACGCCCGAGGTATGGTGACCGGTCACCTTGACGGTGAAGAGCTCGTAGTCGTCCCAGGCGTGCAGGTACACGCTGTCGCCGCGCCGGTCCACCACCTCCATGGCCATGAGGTCGCGGAAGAAGGCAACGGTGTCGTCGAGCACCGGCGTATAAAGCTCCACTGAGGACAAATGGGCGATATCGCGAATCATGGGCCTCCCTCAATGTTGCCGAGTGAGCGGGGCGGTCCGGGATAGACAGCTCCGTCGAGCAGCAGGCGGGCCGTCCGGACGATGCTGGAACGGCCGACCGAGATGTCGTCCTGGGTAGCGGACACGTCGATGACCACGTCGAACCAACCGGTCGGATGCTCCAGGCGGATCACGTCGGCTGGGGCCGGGTCGTCCGTCGCGTGGCCGCTCGAGCCGCGCGACACAACGTCGGCGGCGACCGTCCCCGGAATCGCCACCGCCGTCCCGACGGTCACCGCGGCGAGGACGCCAATGGCGGTGTGCACCCGGTGCGGGATGAACATCCGGGTGGCCAGCGTCCCGCTCTGGGTGGGCGGAGCGGCCAGACACATCTTGGGCACCGTCGTCGCGGCCACATCACCGAGCCCCATCGAGAGGCCGGCGGCCAACCGCAGGGACTCGACCTGCTGGCGCAGGTCCGTATTCGACTCCAACTCCTCCGGCGTCTCGTGGCCGGTGACGCCGACCGAGGTGGCGTCGAGGATCGCGACCGGCATGCCGTTGTCGATGAGCGTCATGGGGACGCCGTTCACCGTGTCGACCCGGTTTCCGGTCGGCAGCAGAGCGGGCGCGACCGAGCCGGCAGTATCCCAGAAGTCGATGACGATGCGCGCGGCCGTGCCCGGGACTCCGGCGATCGCGGTCGTGCCGTCGTACTCGACCCGCCCCGCCGGCGTCGGGACATGGACCGTCGCCCGCGCCCCGGTGTTGACCATCCGGACCCGTACGGGGGTCACCTCGCCGAACGGGCTGACCAGACCACGCTCGATCGCGAACGGCCCGACCCCGGCCAGGATGTTGCCGCACGGCTGCTCCGCGCTCACCACCGGCTTGTCCACCTGGACCTGGAGGAAGAGATAGTCCACATCGGACTGTTCGTCGGTCGACGGCGAGACGACGGCGACCTTGCTGGTGAGCGGATGCCCACCGCCGATGCCGTCGATCTGGCGCGGGTCCGGCGAGCCCATCACCGCCAGCAGCAGGGCGTCCCGCTCGCGCGGGTCGGCGGGCAGGTCCTTGGCGAGGAAGTACGCGCCCTTGGACGTCCCTCCCCGCAGCACCATGACGGGAATGCCTCTGCTCATGTCGGTGGCCGATCCAGATAGGACACACCGAGCTCGGCGAGCAACGGGCGCAGGTTGTACATGTCCACGCCCAACTCGCCCGCCGCCAAGCGCTCACGCTTGCCCGCCTCCGCCGCCTCGCGCCGGCGCCCCGCCTCGAGCACGGCGGCCGCCCGGGCGCGCGGCACCACGACCACCCCGTCGTCGTCCGCGACGATCGCGTCCCCGGGGTACACGACCTGACCCGCGCAGACCACGGGTACGTTGACCGAGCCCGGGCTGGCCTTCACCGTCCCCCGAGGACTGATGGCCCGGGCCCAGACGGGAAATCCCATGGCGCGCAACTGGGCCACGTCGCGTACCCCGGCGTCGAGGACGACCCCGATCGCCCCGTGCGCCCGCAGCGAGGTGGCCAACAGCTCCCCGAGCATGCCGTCGGTCGACGGCGACGTCGTGGCGACCACGACGACGTCACCGGGCCGGCACGTCTCGACCGCCGCGTGGATCATGAGGTTGTCCCCCGGGTGGCAGGAGACCGTGACCGCGGGGCCGGCGATACAGACACCACTCTGGATGGGTCGGATCTCGGGGGCCAGGGCGCCCCGCCGCTGGTCGGCTTCGTGCACAGTGGACACACCGAGGGCGGCCAGGCCCTCCGCCAGAGCCGGGTCGACGCGCTCGAAGTCCCGCACGATCACGTGGGCGGTCACGACAGCTCCTGGGTGACCTGAGGAAAGATTCGCTGGTACGCCTCGGCGTAGACCTCGCTGGGCAGGCCGAGGTTGGGGCCGGAGTTGCGCGCCGCCTGCGTGCCCCGGCGCCGCCCGAGCTCGGTGTAGTACGAGACCAGGTGGCCCTGCGCACCCAGGATCGCCATGGCCTCGACCTTGCGCACCCAGACCGGCGTGATGTCGAGCAGCACGTTCGGCATGAAGCCGCACTGCTCCGGTTGATGCGGCTCGAAGCAGAAGACGGGCGGAGCGCCGATGACCTCGCCGGGCCCGGCCACGCCGGGGGCCTGCGCGAGCACCCGCGTCCGGGTGGCGATGGCGTGGGCCACGGCGTGGTCGTGGTTGTACGGATCGGCGGGCGCATGGGTGAGCACCACCGCCGGCTGCACCTCGCGGTAGAGGTCGATCAGGGCCTGCCGCAACTGCGGCGTCTCCTCCAGCGGATAGTCCCCGGCGTCGTAACAGCGGATCTCGGCCCCGAGCACCGCCGCGGCCCGCTCCGCCTCGGATCGGCGGTGCGCCTTCACCTCATCGAGCGACCAACCCTTGCGCCACAGCGAGGCGGACTCTCCGCGCTCGCCGAAGCTCAGGCACGCGATGACGACCCGTTCACCCCGAGAGGAGGCCAGGGCGATGGCTCCGGCACAGCGCCAGACGAAGTCGCCCGGGTGGGCCGTGATTACAAGCATGGAGCGAGCCGGCACCATGGACCTCCGACCGATAACACGATTGTCAACAATCTTGGTGACGATCCCCGTGTGTCAACGTAAGCCGGTACCGTACTGGCAATCTCGCGTCAGCACAAGTGTTGACGATCGCTGGTGATAGAGTGCCGGCCAGCCAGACCACGAAGGGACGGGAGGGTGCGGTGGCCGCTGAGCACCAGGCCGTACGACCGCGTCCGGTCGCCACCGCCGGCCGCGCCGGCACCGCAGGATCGGCCGGCCGCGCCGGCACCGCAGGATCGGCCGGCCGCGCCGGCACCGCAGGATCGGCCGGCCGGTCCGGCGATGGGGGATCCCGCGTGCGCGACCTGTTGCGCCAGGCCATCCTCAACGGCGACTACCTGCCGGGGGAGCGCCTGGTGGAAGCATCGTTGTGCGAGCGGTTCGGGGCCAGCCGATTCACGGTGCGCACGGCCCTGCAGGATCTCGCCGCCGAGGGACTGGTCGAGGTTCGGCACAACAAGGGCGCCCAGGTGCGGAAGGTGTCGGTCGACGAAGCCATCGAGATCACCGAGGTACGGATGGTGATCGAGGGACTGGTCGCCGCCCGGGCCGCCTCGCTGGCGACCCCCGAGCAGTGCAGCGAGCTCGACGAGATCGGGCTACTCATGCGGCGCGCCGTCGACGCTGGGGAGTTCCGCCGCTACAGCGACCTCAACGAAAGACTGCACTCGACCATCCGGACGATCGGCGCGCACCGCACGGCGGACAACATGATCCAGATGTTGCGCGGCCAGCTCGTGCGCCATCAGTTCGCGCTCGCGATGCTGCCGGGCCGCCCCGCCGTGTCGCTCCCGCAGCACCTGCGCATCATCGCCGCGATCCAGGACCACGATCCGGCGGCCGCCGAGGCGGCCATGCGCGAGCACATCGCGAGCGTCATCGATGCGCTCCGCGACCTCGGCGAGGCTGGTCTCGTATGACGGCGACGACACACGTCCGGGTGGATGCGACGGCACCACCCGCAAGCGTCCCGGAGGGGCTGACATGACTGTGATCGCCGTGCTCGGGCTCGGTGAGGCCGGGTCGTTGATCGCCACCGATCTGGTCCGGGCCGGCGCCGTGGTCCGCGGCTACGACCCCCGGGTGCCCGCCCCGGACGGTGTGCTGAACGCCGACAGCGGGCGCCAGGCGTGCCAGGGCGCCGACGTGGTGCTGAGCGTCAACAGCGCCGCGGACGCCCTCGACGCGCTCGCCGACGGGCTGCCGGCCTGCGCCCCCGGCACGATATGGGCCGATCTGAACACCGCATCGCCGGGACGGAAGCGCGAGGTGGCCCAGGCGGCGGGCGACCGCGTCCGCGTCGTCGATGTGGCGCTGATGGCGCCGGTACCGCCGCGGGGCCTGGGCACTCCGATGCTCGCCAGCGGCCCGGCCGCACCCGACTTCGCGGCGTTGATCACCCCGTTCGGCGCGTCGGTGACGGTGGTCGACGGACCCCTGGGTTCGGCCGCGACCCGCAAGCTGCTGCGCAGCGTCTTCTACAAGGGCCTGGCGGCGGCGGTGGTGGAGGCGCTCGAGGCGGCGCGGGCGGCCGGGCTCGAACAGTCGTTGTGGAACGAGATCGTCGGAGAGCTCACCCGGGCCGATGAGTCCACGATGGACCGGCTGGTGACCGGCTCCCATCGGCACGCGGTCCGGCGGGAGCATGAGATGGCGGCTGCGGCGGCTCTCCTGGACGAGCTCGGGGTGCCGGCCCGGGTGAGCCGCGCGGCCCGGGACTGGTTGCGCGATCTCGCCGGGCGCAGCGACCGGGCACCCGCCACCCTCTGACCGGCCGACTCCGGTCGACGGGCTACCGGGTCGCCGACCACCGCAGACCCTGCCCGGTCACCGCAGGCCCAGTGGCTGTCACCGCAGGCCCACTGGCGTCACCGCAGGCCCAGGGCGGTCATCACGACTGCGGTCGCCTCGGCGATGAGGGCGTCGTCAGGGGGCGCGTCGGCCTGGTCCCGGGTCGACAGGACGGCCAGCACGATCGGCGCGCCGTCGGGCGGCCAGACCACCGCGATGTCGTTGCGCGTCCCGTACCGGGCCGTACCGGTCTTGTCGCCGACCCGCCACCCGGCGGGGACACCGGCCCGGATGAGCGTGTCCCCGGTGGTGTTGCGTACCAGCCAGTCGACCAGCACGGCCCGATCCTGTTCGGACAGCGCATCCCCGACTGCATACGCGGCCAGCGAGGTGGCCAGCGCCCGCGGCGTACTGGTGTCGCGCGGGTCCCCCGGGGTGTACGCGTTGAGGTCCGGCTCCCACCGAACCGGCTGGGTCACGTCGTCGCCGAGCGCCCGCAGCGCCTGCGCCAACCCGTCCGGCCCACCGAGCCGGGCGAACAGCAGGTTGCCGGCGGTGTTGTCGCTGTAGCGGACGGCCGCCTCGGCCACGTCCCGCAGCGTCATCCCAGTCGCCACGTGCTGCTCGGTGATCGGCGAGTGCATGACCAGGTCCTCGGCCCCGTAGCGGACGACCTCGTCGAGCTGCTCGGGCGACGTCGCGGCGAGCACGGCGCCCACAGCGAGCGCCTTGATCGTGGAGGCGTACCCGAAGCGTTCGTCGGCCCGGTACTCGACGCTGCGTCCGGTGCCCGTGTCCAGGGCGTACACCCCCAGACGCGCGGCGAAGGTCGCCTCCAGCCGCTCGAACGAGTCGCTCATGTCGGGCAAAGGCGGCGGGGTCGGTTCGGGTGACGCCGTAGGAGCCAGGGTTGATGACGGCGGAGCGGCGGGGTCGTCGGCGCAGCCGGCGGGCGACGCCAGCACGAGCGCCACGGCCACCAGGACGGCACCGCGGCGGGCAAGCGAGAAAGCTCGGCGAGCGGGCACGGTCGCGACCATACCGGGACACACGAGCAAACCTGGACACGATTTAGGGCACCGGCGGCTCGGGCGACTGCGGCGGGCGTGGGTGTGGGGACGCACGGTGATCGTCCCGACGATGGCTAGGCTGGTCGGCGATGGACACCCGTACCGGATTGCCGGTCGTCGGCATGGTCGGCGGCGGTCAGCTCGCCCGCATGACCCATCAGGCGGCCATCGCGCTCGGGCAGTCGCTGCGCGTGCTCGCGGCCTCGCCCGACGACGGTGCCGCGCTGGTCGCCGCGGACACCATGATCGGCGACCACACCGACCTGGACGCCCTGCTGCGCTTCGCCAAGGGCTGCGACGTGGTCACCTTCGACCACGAGCACGTACCCGGCGAGCACATCCGCGCGCTCGTCGACCATGGCGTGACGGTGTACCCCGGGGCGGACGCGCTGCGCCACGCCCAGGACAAGCAGGTGATGCGGGCGCGGCTGGCCGAGCTGGGGCTGCCGGTGCCGGTGTGGCGGCGCGTCGCCACCATCAGCGAGATCGATGAGTTTCTCGGTGCGCACGGACCGGCGGTGGCGAAGGCGATCACCGGTGGCTACGACGGGCGTGGGGTGTGGTCGGTCGACTCCGCAGCCGACGCCGCGCCCCTGCTCGACCGCGGCGTCGCGCTGATCCTCGAGGAGCGGGTGCCGCTGCGGCGGGAGCTGGCCGCGATCGTGGCCCGCTCGCCCTGGGGTCAGGCCGCGGCCTACCCGGTGGTCCAGACCGTGCAGCAGGACGGGATCTGTGTCGAGGTGCTCGCCCCAGCCCCCGGGCTGGACGAGGACGCGGCCGTGGCGGCGCAGGAGCTGGCGATCCGGATCGCCACCGAGCTGGACGTCGTCGGCCTGCTGGCTGTGGAACTGTTTGAACGCAACGATGGCTCGATTCTCGTGAACGAGCTCGCCATGCGACCCCACAACTCGGGGCACTGGACCATCGAGGGCGCGCGGACCTCCCAGTTCGAGCAGCACCTGCGGGCGGTGCTCGACTACCCGCTCGGCGACACCGGTCTCACCGCGCCCGCGGTCGCGATGGCGAATGTCCTTGGTGGACGCTCCGACGGCATGGGCATCGACGAGCGCCTGCACCACCTCTTCGCGGCCGACCCGGGCGCGCGGGTCCACCTCTACGGCAAGCAGTTCCGGCCCGGACGCAAGCTGGGCCACGTGACCGTACTCGGTGACGACATGGACGACGTCCGGACCCGGGCCCGGCGGGCCGCCCGCTGGCTCGCCGACGGAGCCGACGAGGCCCACGACGGCGGTGAGACTTGAGATCGTGGAGCCGTCCCTCTGTAGGGGGCCCAGGGCTCCACGATCTGAAAGAACAGATCTGACAGGAACAATGCGTGCGGATGGTGGCGGATGAGTAAGCCGGTGGTCGGCGTCATCATGGGCAGCGACTCCGACTGGCCGACGATGCGAGCCGCGTCGGAGGCCTTGGACGAGTTCGGCGTCCCGCACGAGGTGCGCGTCGTCTCCGCCCACCGCACCCCCGCGGAGATGTTGGCGTACGGTCAGCAGGCCCGTGATCGCGGGCTCCGGGTCATCATCGCCGGGGCAGGCGGCGCCGCTCACCTGCCGGGCATGGTCGCGAGCGTCACCACCCTGCCGGTCATCGGTGTCCCCGTGCCGTTGAAACATCTCGACGGCTTGGACTCGTTGCTGTCGATCGTGCAGATGCCGGCCGGCATCCCGGTCGCCACGGTCTCCGTGGCGGGCGCCCGCAACGCCGGGCTACTGGCCGTACGGATCCTGGCCACCGGCGACGCGGACCTGGCCCAGCGTCTGCTCAGCTTCCAGCAGCACCTGCGCGACGCGGTGGCGGCGAAGGACGCCGCCCTCGCCGCCCAGATCCGCCAGGCCGACGCCGAGTCCTGACCCGCCACCGGGCCTCACCGGCCCCACTCCGCGTCCGCTCACCCGGCCCACTCCGCGTCCGCTCACCGGGCCCACTCTGGGTCCCGCTCACCGGGTCCGCACCGACCGACCGCGGTCAGCCGGCTCGCCGGATGTTGATGATCGTGGAAGCTGTGACATCGCCTTCCCCGAAGATCGACAACGCACTGTTACGAGGTCGTCACACAAGCGTGCGTTTCCTGAGACGGATCGTGGGAATCCTTCGGGCGTGCACGACGAGGCGGCACGCGAAGCCGACCGGCACGCCCGTCGCGGGGAGTGGGACGAGGCGAGGGTCCACTGCGAACTAGCCATCGCACGGGCCGAGAAGCGGCGGGAGTCCGAGCCGGACGAGCTGACGCACGTGAAGTCGTTGGCCGAGCTGCAGTACTTCCACGCTGAAATACTGAACAATCTCAACCTGCTGTCCGACGCGATCGAGGCGGCTCGGACCAGCCGGGATCTGTACCGGGCATTGCTCGGCGTCGACCCGGTCCACGTGGCCGACCGGGTGCGCGACGCCGAGAGCCGACTGAGCCTGCTCGAGCTCACCGCTCGCGACGCCGCCGTGCCTGAGGCGGACCGGGTGGCGAAGGCCCGGGCGCGCGCCGCCGAGAATCCGGGCGCCGAGCGGGACCTCGACCTCGCCCGGCAGATCGCCCGGCACGCCTTGGCCCACCCCGGATCGGACCCCGTAGCGGCGACACTCCTGATGGAGGCGGTGGCGATCTACCGCCGTCTGCGTCCGCTCGGCGAGGACGACCTCGATCTCTTCGGCCGGATCGCCCAGCGCGCCGCTGAGGCGCTGATGCAGCGCCAGGAGTACGCGGAGGCGGTGGAGTGCGCGACCGATGCGAGTCAGGCCTTCGGCGCGCTGGCCGTACGCCGGCCCGAACGCTACGACCGACTGTGGTACGAGGCCCGCGAGCTGGCGGCCCGCGGCCGTGCCGTGCTCGAGGGCACGAGCGAGTGGACCCAAGCGCCTAGGGCAGGCACGAGCGAGTAGGCGAACCCGAGCGAGCGGACATGGCTCCGACCCGCTCACCCGCCCGTACGGGCTCGGTCGGCGAGCGTGTTGAGGAGTCCGGCGCCCTTGGCCGGCTCGTCCACGGTGACCACAATGGACCGTCCGCCGGTGCGTTCGACCAGCAGCGCCTCGCCCTTGCGGAGCACGACCCCGACCCGGCCGTCGCGGCCCACCCGCCAGCCCCAGCCACCGAAGTCCTTGACCGGCGAGACCTGGGTGACGCCGGCCCGGACCACCTCGTCAAGCGGGACCCGGTAGCGCGGCCAGCCGCCCGCCGACCGTACGGTCAGGCCGGCCCGGTCGACCCGGACCACGAACGTCGTCAGGATCACCAGCACCGCGATCACGAGGGCATCGACGACGAGCATGGGCCAGGCCCGGGCCCACACGAACAACGCGACCCCGACCAGGATGACCGGCGCGGCCAGGTAGAACCCCACCGGAGTGCTGGCCCGCCGGATCCACACAGCGCGCTCCCCATCGACGAGTTTCACCCGGGGCGCGTCGGCCGGGACCGGATCGGTGGTGGGCTGCCGCAGGTCGCCCGGAACCACGATCGCCGCAATGACGGCCGGCACGATCGGAACGAGGAGGCCGACGAGCAGGACCGTGTTGACGGAGCCGGCCTCGCGGGCATCGGAGAGTCCACGTTGGACGAAGAGCGAGCCCACCACGACGACGGCCATGAACAGGCTCACCCAGGCCGTGGCGGCCGCGCCGATCCGGCGGGTCACCGACGTCTGGCCGAGGACCCAGGTCGCCGCGCCGAAGAGCAGCACCAGGCCTCCGCCCAGGCCGAGCAGCACGGCGAGTATCCCGCCCAGCGATGAGAATCCGTCCGGCTGGCCGTCGGCGCCCCAGTGGGACGCGACCGGGTCCGGCAGCTGGGCGCGCCAGGACCAGGTGATGCCGGCGGCGATCAGGAGCACGAGCAGCCCACCGACGGTCGTGACCGCGCCGGTGACGTGCCGGCGCCGACGCATACGCTGGTCGACGGTCAGGGTCGCGTTCATGTCCGGAATGCCTCCTTCAACAGGGCCGCGGTCGCCTGCGGCGACAGGCCCAGGGCACGGGCCTCGCGGACCACGACATCGATTGCCTTGAGCAGAGCGCGGTGGTCACGCCCCGCTCCGCTAGCGACAACGGCACCCCGCCCCCGACGCAGCTCGATCAGCCCGTCGTCGCGCAACTCCTGGTAGGCCCGCAGGACCGTGTGGCTGTTGACATCGAGTGACTCCGCCAGATCCCGGGCCGCGGGCAGCCGCTCCCCGCCGCGCAGCTGGCCCGCGGCGATCGCGAGCCGCAGCTGCGCGACCAGTTGCGCGAACAGCGGCTCCTCGGCCGACGGGTCGAGGCGGAGCAGCATGCCTCAACGATACTTGTTCTACGACTAGTAGAACAAATGGCTTACTTGGACGAACGCTCACCACTCAGGGAAACACCCCTGGCACCCTCGGCGGCGGCCGCCGACGCCCTCATGTCTGGCCTCCGGCTCGTATGATCACGGGCCCGGCCACGCGGCAGGCTGGGGACATACGTCGTGGGTGGAAAGCGGGACATCGGTGAAGAAGGCGTACACGTGTGAAATAGATAGAATTTTTCACAGACCGGGCACGCTATGTCGTTCCTCCCTTTCAACGCAACTACGTATGGACCGGGGCCAAGTGGGATCTGCTCTGGCAGGACATTTTGGCCTGCGTCGCTCGCCCGGACCGGGGCAACCACTTCCTCGGGGCGATCGTCCTGCAGGACGACGACACGGTGGAGATCGGTCAGCCGAAGTCAACCTTCGTCGTGGACGGCCAGCAGCGGCTCACCACGATCCAGATCCTCATCGCGGCCATCCGATCGGCCGCCGACCAGATGGGCCTGACGTCGCTCGTCGAGCGGACCCAGGACCTGACCTACATCGACCGGGACGTGACCCAGCCCAAGCTCGTGACGGCCCTCGCCGATGCCGAGGGATTCACCATGGTCATCGGAAATACGGTCGCGGCGACGAAAACCAGCGACGAGCCGACCCATGTGCAGGCGTACCGCCGGTACTCCCGCTGCATCCGCGACTGGCTGGCCACCCAGCCGGACCCGGCCGACGCCCTGACCCGCCTCCTCGACATCGTCACGAAGCGCCTGTACGTCGTCGTCGCCGACCTGCACGACCACGACGATCCGCAAGCCATCTACGAACGGCTGAACTCAGGGGGCGAGCCGCTGCGGGCCTCGGAGCTGATCCGCAACCACATCCTGCACCGGTGCCGCCGCCAGGGCATTCCGGTGACGGAGGCGTACGCCCAGTACTGGGAGAGCCTCGACGACGGCGCCTGGTATGTCCGGGCGCCCGGCAGCAGCGAGGCTGACATCGACGTATTTCTACGTTCGTTTCTTATTCTGGAGACCCGGTCGGAGGTCCCGGAGCGTCAACTGTTCCCACCGTTCCGCGACTACGTCGCCGCCCACGAGGACGACCTTCGGGGCATGCTCACCCGGATCGTCGAATCGGCCGCCCTGTTCCGCCGGATCCGAACCGGGACCGGGCTGCTCCCCCACGAGCGTCGGTTCGTCGATCGCATGCGGGCCTGTGGCATCTACGCATTCATGCCCGTAGTCATGCACCTGTTCGCCACCTACTCCGCCGAGCAGCGACGGCCGGCGCTGGACGCGCTGGAGTCCTATGTGCTGCGACGGGTCATCTGCGGAAAACCCAGCCGGACCTACCCGGACATGGTCGCCCCGCTGCTGCGCGCCCTGACCCCGGACGCCGACCCGGGGACGGTGGTGTTCGAGTACCTGTCCGCGCCGGGGCGCGGTTGGCCGACCGACGCGTCGGTCAGGACCGCGATCGAGACCTGGAACGCGTACGACCACGGGCGCCGGCGGCTGGCGAAGGAGCTCCTCCTGCTCGCCGAGCAGCAGTACTCGGGCCGCCACGCGGAACCGATCGCGTTCGCCCCGCACGACCTGTCGGTGGAGCACCTCATGCCTCAGGCCTGGCAAGAGGCGGAGTGGCCCGTGGACGCCGCGAATGAGGAGCAGGCGCAGGCCGAGCGGGACGCCCGCAACCGACTGATCCCGACGCTGGGCAACCTCACCGTGATCACGCCCGACCTCAACGGGTCCATGGGCAACCGGGCCTGGGCCGAGAAGTACCCGGCGCTGACCGGAAACAGCCGCCTGCGCATCAACCAGGCGCTGCCGGCGACGTTCGCCAGTGCGGCCGACATCCGGCAGCGCGGCGCGTTCCTCGCCGACCTCATCGTGGCCGCGCTGGTGCCGCCGCCTCGCGCGGGACGACCGCGCCCGGGCGGCGAGCGTCCGGGCCCCGGTTCGTCGGTCAGTGGGCTCGGCGACGGGGACTCGGGCGAGTCGGACGAACCGGAGCCCGCCCTCGCCGGGAACGAAGACGGGGACGACCCAGTGGGGTCGGGCGACCTGCTCGACGACGCCGATGTGGACACCGACACCGACACCGACACGGACGCGGACACCGATGCCGAGGCCGACGTCGAGGCGGACGCGGACACCGACGACGGCCGTCCCGACGCGCGGGGAGCCAGCCCGCTCGGCTTCGCCGCGCAGATCCGGGCGGCACTCGCCGAGGCCGGCGGCGTGCTGACCTATATCGAACTGGCGGAGGCCACCGGGCTGCCAAGGTGGCGCATCCGCCGGCGCCTGTATCACCGGACGATCAGCGGAGTATCGCCCACCATCAAGGAAGGCATGATCGCGGCCAAGCTCAAGCCCCGCCGCCCGACCACGTAACGGGCCGGAGTGGCCGACGCGGACCTTCGGTCGCCGGCCGGGCTAGTCGGGCCGCTCGGTCTCGCGGATCAACCGGTCGATGCGCCGGTCGGGCACGATCCACATGATCGCCACAGCGGCGTAGCAGGCCAGGGCCAGCCATGACCCGAGATGCCCGTGCGGATCGACGAGCACGGTACACAGCATGCCGGCGAGGTACAGCACAGGCGAGACCTTGCCCTTGACGTCGCGCCCGACGGCCCGCGCCAGCGGCGAGTCCGCACCCCCCTGGCGGATCACCAACGTCTGCAGCACGAAGTACGCGGCCGCGCTGAGCATCAGGTTCAGGCCATAGACGAACAGCGGCGTCCGGGCCAACCGCGCATCCGTGATCCACTCGGTGGTGAACGGCAGCAGGGACAGGGTGAACAGCAGCGCGAGGTTGGCCCACAGCACGCCACCGCTGACCCGCTGGACCAGGTGGAACATGTGATGGTGATTGGTCCAGTAGATGCCAATATAGAGAAAGCTCAGCAAATAGGTGATCAGGCCATGGCCGGTGTCGTGGAGGAACGTACGCAGATCGTGCTGGGTCGGTATGTCCAGCCCGAGCACCATGACCGTGAGGATGATGGCGAGGACCGCATCGCTGAACGCCTCGAGCCGACTCGTCCGCACCGCGCCCCCCGCTTCGCACGGTCACCCCGCCCGCAGCATATCCGCGAAAGCGCCCTCACATAGTCACCTTCCGGGTGCCCGTGCACTCCGCGCCCGCCCAAGAAGTCACATTCCGGGCACCCGGATACCCCGCGCCCGCCCAAGAAGTCACTTTCTGGGCACCCCACCAGCGGGGCGAGAGCCCCCGTCGCGCTGGTGCAGAGGTGCAAGGAGCGGCACCTCGCGTTTCCCGGCGATCTGTCCATTGTGGCCTATGACGACGAGGTGGCCGGGGCTGGTCAGCCCACCCGTCACCGCCGGTGTGACCGCCGCGCCGGTTGATCGGGCCCGCCGCCGTACGGCTGGTGGCGGACCGGCTCACCGAACCCGACCCGCCCGCGCACCGGGTCATCATCAGCCCGCCGCTGGGGCACAAACCAGTGGCCCGTCCGCCGACCTACCCACTACTGTCGGCCCGTGCCCGAGCTGATTGCCCCGACGGCCGCGCTGCGTGAATCCTGGCTCGCCGCTCGGGCCGAGTGGCCGCCCGGCGCAGTGCTGCACGGCCACGGTCTGCGCGACACCGATGACGTCACCACGGTCGACGGGTTCGCCGCCTGGGTGGAGCGGTTGATCAAACAGTCCGACGAATCGATCCCCGTGGGCCCCGACCTGGTGCACGCGACCCACTGGTGGATCGTGGAAGGCGACACCTACCTGGGCGCGATCGCGCTGCGGCATCGGCTCAACGAGTACCTGCTGCGGGTCGGCGGACACATCGGTTACGGCGTGCGGCCGTCGGCCCGCGGCCGCGGGCTCGCGTCTTGGGCGCTCGGCGAGGTCCTGCGCCGCGCCCGCCAGCGCGGGTTGGACCGCGTGCTGCTCACCTGTGCCGACACGAACCTGGCCTCGGCCCGCACGATTGAGCGCAACGGCGGCGTGCTGGAGGACATCCGGGAGTCCGAGTTCGGTCCCCTTCGCCGTTACTGGATCGACCTGCGTACGGGCGCCGACTAGGTTGATGGCTGTGACGGCACGAGACGACTTCCTCAGCGCCGCCGATGTGGCGGTGTCGCTGCTCGGCGATCCGGCAGTCGCCGCCCGGTGGGGCGAGCCCAGTGCGCTGGCGAAGCTCAGCGTCGGCGGGCTCGCGGCTCACCTGGCTCGGCAGGTCACCCGCGTGGTGGATGTCCTGGACGCGCCCGTCCCGGCCGGCCCGGCTATCCCAGTGATCGACCATTATCGGCAGGCCACCTGGGTGGGCGCTGACCTCGACAGCGAGGCCAACGTCGGCATCCGCGACCGGAGTGAGCAAGAGGCCGAGGCGGGCGCCTCCGCGGTGCTCACCGGCACCACGGAGGCCCTGGCCGAGCTGCGGCGCCGCCTGCCCGCCGAGCCGGCGGATCGGTTGGTCGGCGTGCCGTGGATGGGTTGGGCGTTGACCCTGGATGACTTCCTCCTGACCCGAATGCTCGAGATCACGGTCCACGGCGACGATCTCGCCGTCAGCGTCGGTGTGGCGACGCCGCCGCTCCCGGCCAGCGTCACCGAACCCGTGCTCGACCTGCTGTGCCGCCTCGCCGTGCACCGGCACGGCGTGATCGCAGTGCTGCGGGCCCTCAGCCGGGCGGAACGCGCCCCGGCCACCATCGCCGCCCTCTGATCCGCGCCATGGTCACGGAGGGGCGACCGGCTCGCCGGGCCGGAGCTGTCGCCTGAGGATCACCGTTGAGCGGCCACGCGCGACAGATAGAGAACCGTCACGCACGGGTCCAGCACCACGCCACCCGCCTCCCGCACGAGATCGGCGACGGCGTCCAGATGCACGGCCCGACGGGCCGGGTCGAGTTCATTGACGTTGGGAAACGATCCGAACAGGCGTCGCGCCCCGTCCGGCGTCAACCGATTGACCCACCGAAGCTGCTCCACGTCGGGCCGGGTGAACCAGCCGCCCTGGCTCAACTCGTCCCGCCACGATTCGATGTTCAACGGCCCGGTAAGCGGATCTCGGGGCGCGTGCGGGAAGGTGCGCTCATACAGCCGATCCAAGGCGGACCGGAAGGGTGTGGGCCGCGTACGGTCGCCGAAGACCGTCCACCACACGGCGAGCCATCCGCCGGGGCGCAGAGCCCGCGCCAACCGGGGCAGCGCGACCTCGGACCGCACCCAGTGGAACGCCGTGGCCGACGCGGCGATGTCGAACGAGTCGTCCGGCAGCGGCGCGGTCTCGATCATGTCATTGACGACTTCGAGCGCGTCGCCGCCGATGTCCGCGGCGAGGTGGGCCGCGAGCCGTACGCCCGGCTCGACCGCCACCACGGTGGCACCCCGGGCCAGCAGCCCCCGGGTCGCCTGGCCGGTGCCCGCCCCGATCTCGAGGACCCGTGAGCCCGGCCCGAGCCCACAGCGCTGCACCAGGATCTCATAGAGAGCCTCGGGGTAGGGCGGACGAGCGGTCCGGTACTCGTCCGCCCGTGCCTCGAACGACAGCCGCCGCCCCTCGTCGATCACGGCGTGATCGTACGTGGGGTCGGCCGGTGACCGCGGCTCACGGCCGACGACACCCACCGACCCATTTGCACGGTTGTTCACGTGATGCAGATGTCGATACATTGAGATGACCTTGGTGGGGTGCTCCAGTGGAGGGAACCATTTGCCCTCCTCACCCTCCAGCGAGACCTACCGGGGACCGTCGGCCTTCTCGGCGCCGGAGACGCAGCGGCTGCGCGACTTCGTCAACAGCCGGGTCGTCGGGGGCGTGCAACAGATCAAGGCCCACATTGACTGGCACACGTGCTCGCAGCGGATCCTCTGGCCGTACGGCTACACCACGGCCAGCCCACGCGCATGCGGGAAGCGGTGCTGCTCAGCGCCGAGTCGGTCCCCGGGCGCGGCCGTGGCCCGGTCACCCCGTTCGGCCGACTTGCTGACCGGTGGGGGCATGCCGACGAGCCGGACGCCGCCGGCCCGCACCACCCGCGGCCCGGGCCGCGCTGCGACGACTCCGCCGGCTGGGCGGAACAGCCGTCGGGCCGGCCGCGAGCTTCGCTGTCTCATCGACCCCGGGACCGCTCGCCGACGGGGAGCTCGAGCGGGCGCGGGACTGGGGCGCCTCGCTCGCCGCGGTTGTCACCGGACGCCGTACGCGCGCGTGAGGTCGGTCACGACCTGCCCGGCCACGCCGGGAAGACGGGTCGAAGGTCCCGGTTCCGGTGGGACCGGCCGGCCCTGCCCATCACCCGGACCGGGATGACACCGTAAGAGCGTCCACACAGGACATGGGTCGCCAGGGGAACCTGGCTCCACAGAGACGGAGTAGTCCGATGAAGCGCCGCACGCTCGACTTGATGGCCAGCGCCGGTGGCCTGCTGATCGCCGCCGTCCTGCTGGTCGCCGGTCTGGTCCTGTCCGCCAACGCGTCGTTCGCCAACACGTACGTGGCCGACCAGCTCGGCGAGCAGAAGATCACCTTCCCCACCG
>JADGGF010000425.1 GCA_019690055.1 Micromonosporaceae bacterium | reverse complement strand
CCGATGCCGGTGAACGCGGTGGCCAGCACCGCCGTGGCCGACCACACCTTGAGGTCGCAGGCGAGGGCGAAGCCGAGCCCGGCCCCGACGCAGGTGCCGTTGACCGCGGCGATGACCGGCTTCGCCATGGTCGCGATGGTGTGCACGATGGGCGAGTAGTGCTCCCGTACGGTCGCGAACGCCTCCGTCGCGCCCGCGGCCAGCGCGGCCGCGTGCTCGCCCAGGTCCTGGCCCACGCAGAAGGCCTCGCCCGCCCCGGTGAGGATCACGGCCCGGACCGCGGGGTCGGCGGCCACGTCGGCGAGCGCCTCGACCAGGGCGGACTTCATCGCCGCGTCGAGGGCGTTGCGGGCGTCAGGCCGGTTCATCACGACTCGGGCCACCGCCTCGATGCGGTCGACCAGGACCGGGGCGCTCTCGGCTGAACTCATGGCTGCCTCCTCGCGGGTCACAGGCGGGCGTCGTAGTCCACGGTCACGCGGTCGGTCGCGGCGAGCGACTGGCAGGTGAGCACATAGCCCGCCTCGAGCTCGGCCGGTTCGAGAGCGTAGTTGCGCTTCATCGAAACCTGACCATCGATGAGTTTGGCCCGGCAGGTGCCGCAGACGCCGCCCTTGCACGCGAACGGGAGGTCGGGCCGGACCCGCTGGGCCCCGTCGAGGATCGGCACGCCGGGCGGAACCGTCACCGTGCTGGTCCGGCCGTCGAGCACGATCGTGACCTCGGCGCCCACCACGGGTACCTCCCGGTGCCGGGGCGGCGGGGGTTCGTCGCCGACGTAGAACAGCTCCCGGTGCACCCGCTCGCGCGGCACGCCCAGCTCGCCCAGCACGTTGGCGGCGTCGACCGCCATCGCCAGCGGCCCGCACACCCACCAGTGGTCGACCGCGGGCACGTCGACCAGGACCGGCAGCAGGGTGCGCAGCTTCGCCGCGTCGAGCCGGCCGGAGAACAGCTCGACCTCGTGGCGCTCCCGGCTGAACACGTGGACCACCCGCATCCGGGTCGGATACGTGTCCTTCAGGTCGGCGATCTCCTCGGCGAACATCACCGTGTCGGCCCGGCGGTTGCCGTACAGCAGGGTGACCGTCGACGTCTCGTGGGCGGCCAGCACCGAGGCGGCGATCGACAGGATCGGGGTGATGCCGCTGCCGGCGGCCAGCAGCACGTGGTCGCCCGGTTTCCGCAGGTCCGGGGTGAACGTGCCGGACGGCGGCAGGACGTCGATGACGTCACCCGGCCGCACCTCGCGGACGAGCCAGGTCGAGATGGCCCCGCCCGGCACCTCCCGGACGCCAATGCGCGGGGCGTGCCCGAGCGGGGCGCAGATCGAGTACGACCGACGCTCGTCGCCGCGGCAGACGGTCAGCCACTGGCCGGGGGTGAACGAGAAGACGGGGGCGAGTTCGGCCGGCACGTCGAAGGTGATGGCGGCCGCGTCGGCGGTGAGGTGGTCGACCCGACCCACCCGCAGCGGGAAGGACTGGACCATCAGATGTCTTTCACGTACTCGAATGGTTCACCACAAGCCCGGCAGCGGTGCAGCGCCAGGCAGAGCGTGGCCCCGAAGGGCGCCAGCACCGTCGTGTCCGCCGACCCGCAGCGGGGGCACGCCACAGGGTCCCGGCGACCGGGCAGCCCCAGCGGTACGGGGCCGCGGGCGGCCGGCCGCGGGGGCGCGATGCCGGCGACGGCCAGCTTCCGGCGGCCCTCCGCGGTGATCGCGTCGCTCGTCCAGGCCGGGGTGAGCTGGACGTGGACGGTCACGTCGGCGAAGCCGGCCTCGCGCAGCTGCCGGTGCAGGTCACCGGAGATCTCGCGCAGGGCCGGGCAGCCCAGGTAGGTCGGAGTGATCGTCACGTGGACGTGTCCATCCTGGACGGTCACGTCGCGGAGGATGCCGAGCTCGGCCAGGGTGACCGCCGGCAGCTCCGGGTCGGTGACCGACTCCGCCACCCGCCGGGCCCGGTCGAGCAGGGCCGACGCCGACTCGCCGTCCCCGGCCACCGCCGTCGCCGTCGGCGTCTCGCCCCCGGTGACCGCCGTCGACGTCTCGGGGCCGGACCCGGAGCCACGCGGACCGCCCGCCGGTTCCATCACCACACCCCCTCGGGATGGGCCCGGGCGACGCTCTGCATCTCGGCCAGGATGTAGCCGAGGTCCTCGGTGTGGATGCCGTCCCGCCCCGTCCGTCCACCGACGCCGGCGGCGGGCGCGACGCTCGGCCGCTGCAGCGTGGCGGTGGCGAGGACGGGGTCGAGGACCGCGTCCACGTCGGACCGCAGCGCGGCCGGGTCGGCGAGCTCCGGGGACAGCTCGGCCAGCACGGGGTCGGGCTGGAAGAGCTCGTCGACGTACGGCCAGAACGCCTCGAGGCCGGCCTGCATCCGCTGGTGCGACAGGTCGGTGCCGTCGCCCAGCCGGACGACCCAGCCGGCCGCGTACTCGCGGTGGTACGCGAGCTCCGTGGCGCCCCGCTCGGCGATCGCGGCCAGCCCGGGGTCGCTCGAGTTCCGCAGGCGTCGCAACAGCTCCAGGCGCCAGGTCGAGAAGACGAGCAGCCGGCCGACGAGCTCGGCGAAGTCTGTGTCGGCGCGCTCGACGAGGCGGACGTTGCGGAACTCGTGCTCGGAGCGGAAGAACGCGAGCCGGTCCTCGTCGGTGCCCAGCAGGTGACCGGCCCGGGTCAGCAGGAGACGGGCCTGGCCGAGCAGGTCGAGGGCGATGTTCGCCACCGCCATCTCCTCCTCCAGCTCGGGCAGGCGGGTGATCCACTGCTGCAGGCGGTGCGAGTACACCAGCGCGTCGTCGCCCAGCATCAGGCACCGGGCGGCGAGCTGCTCGGGGTCGGTGGCCGGCGCCGCCGACAGGTCGATGTCCACAAAGGGATCCCGGAATCCGGTGCCGTACGCCCACCGGGCGCTGGCCGGCCCGTCGGTCGCCCAGGCGTCGTCGGTCATCCACGCGTCGTCGGTCATCGCGCCCGCCTACATGTGGGGAACGTGGTCGGGGATGGGATAGAAGGTGGGATGCCGGTAGATCTTGTCTCCGCTGGGCGCGAAGAACGGATCCTTCTCGTCCGGGCTGGACGCGGTGATCGCGTCGGAGCGCACCACCCAGATGCTCACGCCCTCGTTGCGGCGCGTGTAGAGGTCACGGGCGTGGCGCAGCGCCATCTCGGCGTCGGCCGCGTGCAGCGATCCCACGTGGACGTGGTTGAGCCCGCGCTTGCTCCGGATGAACACCTCGTAGAGCGGCCAGGACGACCGGACCGCGGGCGAGACATCGGCGGACACGTCAGACTCCGTACTCGAACAAATCGGCGGGCATCTCAGGCTTCCGGTTCGGCGGCATGGGTGGACCGTCAAGCAGATCCGTCAGCGCGGTGCTTGGCCGCGTAGGCGGCGGCGGCTTCGCGGACCCACGCGCCCTCCTCGTGGGCCTCCCGCCGCCGGGCCATGCGCTGGGCGTTGCACGGGCCCTGCCCCCGCAGCACCCGCGCGAACTCGTCCCAGTCGATGGGGCCGAAGTCGTACGACCCGCGCTCCGGGTTCCACCGCAGGTTCGGGTCGGGCAGCGTGACGCCGAGGGCCTCCGCCTGCGGCACGGTCATGTCGACGAAGCGCTGGCGCAGCTCGTCGTTGCTGTGACGCTTGATCTTCCAGGCCATCGACTGCTTCGTGTGCTTCGACGCCTCGTCGGGCGGGCCGAACATCATCAGCGCCGGCCACCACCACCGATTGACGGCGTCCTGCACCATCTCCCGCTGCTCGGGGGTTCCGCGCATCATCGCCATGAGCAGGTCGTAGCCCTGGCGCTGGTGGAACGACTCCTCCTTGCAGATGCGGATCATGGCCCGGGCGTACGGACCGTACGAGGTGCGGCACAGGGCCACCTGGTTGCAGATGGCCGCCCCGTCGACGAGCCAGCCGATCACGCCCACGTCGGCGAAGGTCAGCGCCGGATAGTTGAATATGGACGAGTACTTCTGCTGGCCGTCGAGCAGCCGTTGCGTCAGGTCGGCCCGGTCGGCGCCGAGCGTCTCCGCGGCCGCGTACAGGTACAGCCCGTGCCCCGCCTCGTCCTGGACCTTGGCCAGCAGGATCGCCTTGCGCCGCAGCGACGGGGCGCGGGTGATCCAGGCGCCCTCGGGCTGCATCCCGATGATCTCCGAGTGGGCGTGCTGGGCGATCTGCCGGATGAGCGTGGCCCGGTAGGCGTCGGGCATCCAGTCGCGTGGTTC
>JADGGF010000424.1 GCA_019690055.1 Micromonosporaceae bacterium | reverse complement strand
AGCAAATAGCGTTACAGAATACAGCTGAGTGGACAGTGATCGTACGCCTTTCTCATGACGGCGTGTCGCCCACAAAATGGCCACAAAAGAAACTAAAGGTGTGGGGCGGGTCGCCGCCGCCCCACCCCACACCTGTCCATGGGCCGATCACGTGGTCTGGCGAATGAGAACGTCGAGACCGTGGTCGGGGTGGTAGGTCCACGACGCATCGAAGTTGCCCCACGTATCGGACTGACGCCCGTCGAGCGCCCGGGTGGACTGCATGTGCCGCAGGACGTACTCCGGGGCCTGCAGCGCGGTCAGGTAGCACTGCACCTGGCTCCACGTCAGCGTGCCCGAACCGAAGTCCTCGCCCTTCATGTCGAGGTAGAGGGTGCGACCCCCGTCGGACAGGTCGCCTCGCGAACCGCACGCCTGGTGGGCCTCCTGCAACGTCGGGCCGGCCGAGGCGCCGGCGTCGTCGGACGCGGTGCCGGCGTCGGACGCGGTGCCGCCCCCGGCCAGCGCCCACGACGCGACGGTTAGCGCCGCCAGCGTGACCACGCCCATCACGACCAGCGCCGGCACCACCCAGCGCGGGTGGCGGACCACCACCGGCGGCGGATACACCGCCCCCGTCAGGCCGGACGACACCGGCGCGATCAGCGCCGAACCAACCGCCGACGGGTACACCGGCCCCATCGGCACCGAGCCGACCGGCGGGTAGGGCGAACTCGTGGGGCCGGACGATGCGGGCCCGACCGGCTCCGGGAAGTCCGACGGCTGGGCCGGCTCGCGTCCGGCTCCCCACATGGTCACGGAATCCTCCTCAGTGGACAGTCGACTGGGGAACCTGGACGGCCGACCAGGTCGCCGGCCGCCCAGGGCTGTGCGCTAGAGGGTCCAGTAGGCGGCCGCCTCGTCGAAGTCGAGACCGATGCCATCCATCTGGATCTTGCCGCCCTCGATCGCGGCCGGCGGCACATCGAAGACGATGTTGCCCGCCACACGCTGACCGGCGTTGAGATCCGTCGCGTTCAGGTGGCCATCGAAGCTCGCGAACGCGTGCTCATACACGGTCCCGTCCGGGCCCACGAACTTGAAGTTGAACGGGTTCGCGTGGTACGTGCCCTCGTTGCAGACCACGGTCACCTGCACCACCAGAAACACGCCGTTGTCGGGGCTGAGACCCAGCGAGTCCGTCGTGTGCTGCTGCGCGTCCGAGAGGGTTACATCAACGGACGTCTTGTCGTTGAGGAACTCGTTCGTGAGCGTGACGGTCTGGCCGAGCGCGGCGGTGGCCGGCCCCTGAGGGGTGGAAACGCCGTCGCCCTGGGGCTCGCCGCCGACCGACGACTCGGTCTTGCCGGAACCGGCACCACAGGCGATGGCGAACACCGCCAGAACCGCCAGGCCGCCGATCACAAGCTTGCTTCGCATGATGCGCTCCTCAGGGAGTGTGAACCGAAGGACTGTGAGCAGTGTACACAGTCCAAGCTAATTCACAACACCGACTTTACGCGGGCCGTGTGACACGCATACTGTTAACAGCCGGGAGGGAGGTGTCATGGCTCGCGAGGAGGTCACGGCGGCCGAGATCGCCCGCTTGGCTAACGTCGGCCGCGCCGCCGTGTCGAACTGGCGCCGCCGGCACGACGACTTCCCCCGGCCGGTCGGCGGCTCCCCGACCAGCCCCACCTTCGACCTGGCCGAGGTACGGGCGTGGTTGGAGGCCAATGGGCGGCACATCGTCAACGGCCCGGGCACCGGACGTCCCTCCACGAGCGGTGCCGGCCTGGCAACCGTGGTCGCTAGCCTGCTGCCCGACAAACCCGAGGTCGTCCTCGACCCGGTGTGTGACGCCGGCACCCTGCTGGCGGGGGCGGCCCGACGGTTCGGCGACGCCACGGTCTACGTGGGGCAGGACCCCGACCGGGCCAAGGTCGAGGCGGCCCGGCGCGCGCTGAGCGAGGTGGGTGTGAACCCGGCCGGCGTCGTCACAGGATCGCCGTTCCTCGATGATGCGCTGGCCCGGTACCGCGAGGCGGCCGACGCCGTCGTCTGCCTGCCGCCGACCCGGGCCACCTGGCCGGCCGACGAGGCGATCCTGGACCTGCCGTGGGCGTTCGGGCCCCCGAGCCAGCTCGACCCGTACCTGGCCTGGCTGCAGATCTGCTACGCGTACCTCAAGCCCGACGGGGTGGCGGTCGTCCCGGTGCCGCCGGCCGCGCCGGTGCGCGCGTCGGGTCGCCGGGTGCGCGCCGAGATGCTGCGCGCCGGGGCACTACGCCAGGTCATCGCCCTGCCCGAGCGGTTCGCCGCCCACCTCTCCGGCTCGTGGCAGCTGTGGGTGCTCAGCCGGCCGGCGGGCCGTCCACTGTATACGGTGCGGATGGTCGACCTGACCCGCCTGCGCCCCGACGACGTGCCGACCGACGACGCCGGCTGGCGGAAGGTCTGGGCCGACCCCGCCACCAGCCGCGAGGTCGAGGCCATCGAGCTGCTCGACGAGGACGTGCTGCTGCTGCCCGCCCGCCACGTGGAGGCGCCCGTGCGCGACGTGGCCCCGGAGTACGACAAGCTGCGCGCCTCGCTGGAGCGCGTCGCGCGGGACCTGGACGTCAAGCTGCCCGCGCTGCCCCGCGGGCGCGGCCCGGCCCCGCAGACGCTGATCTCCATCATGGATTTGGTCCGCCTGGGCGCGATCAGCTTCGTGGAGAAGGGCGGCTCGGTGCAGGCCGGGGATGTGGTCGTGCCCGCCGGGGCGGACCGCTTCGACGCCTTCGTGGTCGGCCCGGACGGTCAGGGAGCCCCCGGGGAGGTGCTGCGCTGCGACCCCGAGGTGATCGACCCGTACTTCCTGGCCTGCTTCCTACGCTCGGAGACCAACCGCCGTGGCGCCGCCGGCACCCAGGGCGGCACCTTCCGACTCGACCTGCGCCGCGCCCGCATCCCCCGTCTGCCCTTGTCGGAACAGCGACAGTACGGCGAGGCGTTCCGCCGCCTCACCGAGGTCACCGATCGCATAGACGCCATGGCCCGCCTAGCGAATGAGGCGGTGCAGACGGCGATTTATGGTTTGACGTCCGGCACCATTTCGCCGGGGCCGGCACCCGGCCCGACGGGGTCTCGAACAGCGCGATCCCGGGGTCGGAAAGGCGATTGATCAGGGATTGGCCGAATGGTCACACATGACCGACCGCATATTGCTTTGTTACCACCGTACTGGTAACAAGCAGAATGCGTCGGACGGATAGGGGGACGATCGGTGGCCCGGGGTGCAGCGCCAGTCGGAACGCCAACGGCACAGACGGCTCGCCCGCGGATCGGACCGTACGAACTGATCGCCCCGTTGGGCGCCGGGGGCATGGGAGAGGTGCACCTGGCGAAGACGGCGACGGCGTCACTGGTCGCGCTGAAGGTCATCAAGTCCGAGTTCGCCGGCGACCTGCAGATGCGCGAGCGGTTCATGGCCGAAGTCGACCACCTGCGCATGGTGTCCAGTTCCCGCGTCGCGCGATTCGAGGGGGCCGACCTTCGCCACGACCCGCCGTGGCTCGCCGTGGAGTACGTCCCTGGGCCAACCCTGCGTCGACACGTCGAGCAGGTCGGCCCCCTCCCGGCCAACCTCGCCGCGATGCTCGGGGCCGTGCTCGCCGAGGGTCTGGTCGCGATCCACCAGGTCAGCCTCGTACACCGCGACCTCAAGCCCGCAAACGTGATCATGAGCAGTCGCGGTCCGGTCATCATCGACTTCGGCCTGGCCAAGCTGACCGACCGGGGCGAGCACCTGACCCAGACCGGCGTGGGCGTGGGCACGCTTGCTTACATGCCGCCCGAGCAGTTGCGTGGCGACCGCGACCTCGACGGCAAGGCGGACGTCTACGCGCTCGGCGCGACCCTCGTCTACGCGCTCACCCGTCACAACATCTTTCGCGCAGACACGTGGTACGCGCTGACCCAACTGATCATTGACCCGGACGCGCATCCGGACATCTCGGGCGTCCCCGCCTCCCTCGCGGGCATCATCGGGTCGATGCTCGCCTACGACCCGGCCGAGCGGCCGTCGGCCGAAACAGTCATGAACCACCTCGTGGCCGTGATCAACCGGTCCGGGGAAGACGCCACAACCGTACGCAAGCGGCTGACCGAGCTGACGTACGTTCCGCCGGAGATACCGCTTCCCTCCGATGTGGACGATCCCGAGCGGGACCCGGAGGACCCGTACGACTTCGACACCGGCCCGACCGAGCTCGTGCCCACCCCGGC
>JADGGF010000423.1 GCA_019690055.1 Micromonosporaceae bacterium | reverse complement strand
CCCGTGGGCGGGGGATTCCCCTGGCCGGTATCAGGGTCGGCGGCGTGGCGGGGCGGCGGCCCGGATGACCAGGAGTCGTCTGGCGACAACCTCGCACCTCACGGGAGAGCGCCTCGAGCGGGCTCGGGGCGGAAGCTGGGATCCAGGAACCCGCTTGATGCTACCGGCATCGGTCACCCTGGCGCGCGCCGCCGTCGCACAGCTGTCTCCGCCGCGGCTCGTCCGGTCCTGCGGGGCGCGGCGCCTGGCCCACATATGTCCCGCTATGACGCCGTACCCCGGTTCGGTGCGTACCCGACCGTGTGCGTCGGGTAATGACGTCCGTCGGCGTCCCGCCCGTGGATTCGCCGCCCCAGCGGGCCGTACGCGCGGCACCCTCGACTCGCTCACCCGCGGCGGGTGAGACGGTCGAGCGTGGCGAGGTCCTCCGCGGTCGGTATCCAGGCCGCTGCGGCCGCGTTCGCCCGCACCTGTTCGGGCGAGGTGGCGCCCGCGATCACCGAGCCGACCGTCGGCTGCGCGGCCAGCCCGCCGATGGCGACGTCCACCATAGACAGTCCTCGCTCCTGCGCGAACGCCGCCAAGCGGTCGATGACCTCCCACGGCGCCCGGGCCAGGTAATCGGCGTACCGCTCCTGCGACAACCGGGAGCCGGCGGGGATCACGTCGCGACGGTACCGACCGGTCAACAGGCCGTTGGCCAGCGGGAAGTAGGGCAGCAGCCCGACGCCGTACGCCTGGCAGGCCGGGATCAGTTCCGCCTCGGCCGCCCGCTCGAGCAGCGAGTACTCGTTCTGGGCGCTGATGAACGGCGTGAGGTTGGCCGTCTTCGCCGTCCAGGCGGCGTCGGCCACCTGCCAGGCACTGAAGTTGGAGGAGCCGATGTAGCGGACCTTGCCCGACCGGACCAGATCGTCCAATGCGGACAGTGTCTCGGCGATCGGGGTGGCCGGGTCGGGGCGATGGATCTGGTACAGGTCGATGTAGTCGGTGCCGAGCCGGCGCAGTGACGCCTCGACCGCCCGGATGATGTAGCGCCGGGAGCCGCGGGCATTCCAGTCCGGGCCGTTGGCGCCGCCCATGTCGTTGCCGAACTTCGTGGCGATCAGCACGTCGTCGCGCCGGCCGTTGGCCCGCAGGGCGGCGCCGAGGAACTCCTCCGACGTGCCGGCCGGGGTGCCGTACACGTCAGCGGTGTCGAACAGGGTGATGCCGCAGTCGATCGCGGCGTTCACCACCGCCTGCGTCTGTGCCTGGTCGATGCGCCGCCCGAAGTTGTTGCAGCCGAGGCCGACGACGGAGACGGCGAGGCCGGAGTCGCCCAGCCGCCGGTATCGCATCTGCATGCCGCTGACCCTACCCATCCTGCCGACCCCTTATCCGGCGTCGGACTTCCCGTTGATCTAGGGCTTGGAGTGGGGAAATGATCTCCGATCACCACTCTATGCCCTAGATCAACACGGGGAAGGGCGAGGTCACGGTGGGGTAGCGCCGAGGACGACGGCCGAGACGTGTTCGTGAGCGAGCCGGCGGATCGCGTCGATGATGGCCTCGCCGATGATCGTGCCCACCACGACGCCCTCCACCATCCGGGCCGGTTCACCCCGCCGGATCACCGCCTCCACCTCGGCCGTCGCGATCTGTTCCGCCGCCCGGAAGTAGGCCGGCAGGGGGGCGAGCAGGTCCTCCTGGCCGAGATCCCGGAGGGCGGCCACGCCGTCGGCCACCTGGTCGAGGTTGGGCGACTCGTCCATCACGTGCCAGCCCTGGGCGCGGACCAGCGCCGCCACCTCGTCGCGGGCCGCCCGCCACACGGGGTCCGTGCGGTCGCGCCGCGGCGCCCGGGTCAACGCGTAGCTCGCCACCCCGAGCAGGCGATGGTCGGGCACCTCCGTCACGTCCACCGCGGCCAGGACGTCGCGGGCCGCGGCCACCGAGAGCCCGCCGACGTCGATGAGGGCTCGGATCAGGCGTAGGCGGCGTACATGCTCCTCGCCGTAGTCGGCCTGGTTGCGACCGGTGGGGGTGCCGGGGGGAAGCAGCCCTTCGCGCAGGTAGTACTTGATGGTCGGGATGCTGGTCCCGCTCCGGCTGCTCAGCTCGGCGATCCGCACGTTTTGGATAGTACTGCTATCCACCGTCGCTGCTCGGGCGGCGGGCAAGTACGCTCGACGGCGTGACCGGCGACAATCGCATGGGCGGGCGAGCCATCGCGGAGATCCTGCAGCGAGCCGCGGACGGGGGTCGGATCTCGGCCGACGAGGCCCTGCTGCTCTACACCGATGCTCCGCTGCATGCCCTCGGCGAGGCGGCCGACGCGGTGCGCCGGCGCCGGTACCCCGACAACATCGTCACCTATCTCATCGACCGGAACATTAACTACACGAATATTTGCGTGACCGCATGCCGGTTCTGTGCGTTCTACCGTCCACCCAAGCACGAGCAGGGTTGGGCTCACTCGATGGAGGAGATCCTGCGCCGCTGTGGTGAGGCGGTGGAGCTCGGCGCCACGCAGGTGATGCTCCAAGGTGGACACCACCCCGACTACGGCGTGGAGTACTACGAGCAGCTCTTCTCGTCGGTCAAGGCGGCCTACCCGCAGCTGGCCATCCACTCCATCGGCCCCAGCGAGATCCTCCACATGGCGAAGGTCTCCTCCATGTCGATCGAGGAGGCGATCCGCCGGATCAAGGCTGCCGGGCTGGACTCGATCGCCGGGGCCGGGGCCGAGATGCTGCCCGCCCGACCGCGGAAGGCGATCGCGCCGCTCAAGGAGTCCGGCGAGCGCTGGCTCGAGGTGATGGAGACCGCCCACCGCCTTGGCGTCGAATCGACCGCCACCATGATGATGGGCACCGGCGAGACCAACGCCGAGCGCATCGAGCACCTGCGCATGATCCGGGATGTGCAGGACCGCACGGGCGGGTTCCGGGCGTTCATCCCGTGGACGTACCAGCCGGAGAACAACCACCTGAAGGGCCGGACCCAGTGCACCACGCTGGAGTACCTGCGGCTGGTCGCGGTGGCCCGCCTGTTCTTCGACAACATCGCCCACCTGCAGTCCTCGTGGCTCACCACCGGCAAGGACGTGGGCCAACTGTCGCTCCACATGGGAGTCGACGACCTCGGCTCGATCATGCTGGAGGAGAACGTCATCTCCTCCGCTGGCGCCAAGCACCGGTCCAACCTGCTCGAACTGATCTGGCTCATCCGGTCGGCCGACCGGATTCCGGCCCAGCGCGACACGCTGTACCGGCACCTGAAGGTGCACCGCACCCCGGCCGACGACCCGACGGACGACCGGGTGCGCTCCCACGTCGCCTCGAACGTCACCCCACCCCGCCGCCGGCGGTCGTTGCCGGTCGTCGCGCCGTGAGCCCGTCCGAGGGGGTCGCTGGGTCGGGGCGACCGGACGCGCCAGCTGGACGTCCGCAGCGGGCTTCGCTGCAGAAGCAGCCGCACGAGGTCGCGGCCATGTTCGACCATGTCGCGCGGCGGTACGACCGCACCAACACGGTGCTCTCCCTGGGACAGGATCGGTTCTGGCGTCGCGCCACCCGGGCGGCGCTGGCCCTGCGGCCCGGCGAGCGCTGCCTGGACCTGGCCGCCGGCACCGGTGTGTCCACTGAGGAGCTTGCCCGCTCCGGCGCCTTCGTCGTCGGCGCCGACCTGTCGTTGGGAATGCTGACCGTGGGCAAGACCGTACGGCCCGCGGCGACATTGCTCGCGGCCGACGCCCTGGCTCTGCCCTTTGTGGACGGTTGTTTTGACGCGGTGACCATCTCCTTTGGACTGCGCAACTTCGTTGACCCGGTGGCCGGGCTGACCGAGCTCGCGCGGGTGACCCGGCCCGGTGGTCGTCTCGTCGTGTGCGAGTTCAGCGCGCCCACGAACGCGGCGTTCCGCCGGGTCTACCTGGGCTACCTCATGCGCGCCCTGCCGGTTGTGGCCCGGCGTATCTCGTCCAACCCGGACGCGTACGTCTACCTGGCCGAGTCGATCCAGGCCTGGCCCGCCCAGGCAGAGCTCGCGGAGGTCATTGCCCGCGCCGGCTGGACGGCGGTGCGGTGGCGCAACCTCACCGGCGGCATCGTCGCCCTCCACCACGCCACGCGCCCGTAGCCGGCGCCGTCGCCCCCTCCGGCCTCGCGCCCCACCCGTGGTCCGTGGTCTCCGCCCCGTCAGTCCTCTGTGACCGGACCGTGGTCGGCGGCGCGCGTTGCCCTGACCCGCCCTCGTGGGTGTGGGG
>JADGGF010000422.1 GCA_019690055.1 Micromonosporaceae bacterium | reverse complement strand
CGATGGGCGCAACTGGCTCGTCTACGGCAACAAACCCCTCAGGATCATTGAGTTGAACGAGACGGTGACCGGCATCGCCGCGGGCGCCCAGTCACGGGTGCTCATCCAGAACATCCACGCGCCGGACCCGATCACCGGGATCACGCCCACGAGCGGGCTTGCCGAAGGCTGCCACATCCAGAAAATCGACGGCACCTACTACATCGAGTGCATCACGTGGCCTCCCGGGAAGCCGCGCACCCAGGTCGCTCACCGCGCGAGTAGCCTCGATGGTCCTTGGGAGTCCAAGACAATTGCCCAGGAGAATGTCGTGATCGGGACGTCCGGCGGCGGACCCGCTCAGGGCAACATCGTCGACGACGGGCAGGGCAACTGGTACGGCCTGATCTTCCGCGACAGCGGTGCAGTCGGCCGCATCCCTTGGCTCATGCCAATCCACTGGACCGATGGCTGGCCGATGTACGGTGACGACGAGACTGGCCTTCACCTTACGCGGAGCGGCCCGAAGCCCATCCAGGGCTTCGAGATGAAGAGCGTCGTCTCGTCGGACGAGTTCACCAACAGCGAGCCAAAGCCGACCTACAACGACGCGATTCTGGATCCTCTTCTGCCGGAGTATGTGTACAACGGCTCGAACCTCAAGCTCGAATGGCAGTGGAACCACAATCCCGACAATCGGTACTGGTCGCTCACCGAGCGCCCCGGCTGGCTGCGGCTCACCACAGGGCAGCTGGCCACGGACATACTCAACGCGCGGAACACGCTGACGCAGCGAACCTTTGGGCCGGTGTCCTCCGCCCAGGTCAAGCTTGATGTCAGCGGCATGAAGGACGGCGACCGTGCGGGCCTCGCGCTCTTCACTGCCAAGTATGGCCTGATCGAGGTGCGCATGGACAATGGTGTCAAGACCCTCGTCATGATGAACAGCTCTTCGACCACGAATCACACCGTCGTCGCGACCTACCCTCTCACAAAGGACGTGGTCTATCTCAAGGCGGATGCGGACTTCAGAGATCAGGTGGACCGAGGAACGTTCTACTACAGCTTCGACGGCGAGCATTGGACCCAACTGGGTAACACCCTGCAGATGGTTTACAGCACGAACAACCACTTCATGGGGTACCGCTTCGCCCTGTACAACTACGCGACGACGGAACTCGGCGGTTACGTGGACTTCGACTACTACCGGATCAGCGACGAACTGACGGGTGCGACGCCGCTGACAATCACGGGGTTCTATCAGCCGGTCGACATGGGCGGCGTGATTAACACCGTCAAGGCGGGAAGCACCGTTCCGCTGAAGTTCCAGGTCTACTCGGACACCACCGAGGTGACCAACCCCGCCATCGCAACGATGACAGTGGATAATGTCGCCTGCAACGCCAACGCGGAGACGGACGAAGTCGAGGCTCTCACCACCGGCGAGACATCGCTGACTTACACCGACGGTCACTTCCAGTACAACTGGAAGACCCCGAAGAGCCCCGGCGCCTGCTACGCCGTTACCGCGACAATACAAGACGGATCGAGCATTACCGCTCACTTCAAGCTCCGCTGAGCACGACACCGACAATGGGGGGCTGCGCACACCGCAGCCCCTCCCTTCTCCCACTCCAGATTGCCTCGGGAATCGATCAAGGAGGATCAATTGAGATTGGGGCAGCGAAGGTTCTTTCACAGGCTGAGTCGGAAGGGTGGAGGTGCCGCCGGCCTCGGACTGGCTGCGCTTCTTTCGGTCTCGTTCACAGCGACGCCCGCGCACGCTGCCGAGGACAGTCTCAGCGAAGGGCTGGTGCACTACTTCAAGCTGGACGAGACAAGCGGCACGACGCTGGCCAATTCCGGCAGCGCCGGCTCCACCGCCAACGCGACGATCGTCAACCCCGAGAAGGTCGTGCTGACCGGCAACGGCGTGCGATTCAACCCGGACTCCTATGAGGACGCCCTCAGCGGCGGCTACGTGCGCCTGCCGGACAACATCACTGCGGGCATGACGAACCTGACGATAGCCTTCGACGTGTGGGTCGACCCGGCGAACGTCGGCAACCACCAGATCTTCAGCTTTGCCCGCAAGACGGGCTCGTGCGATGCCGACACGGGCACTCAGGGCATCCTCTTCGCGTCGAACACCGCCCCCCGCCCGGGCGCTCGTTTCCGCATCGGCGTAGGCAACTCGAACGTCATGGCGGCCGCACCGAGCCGCCTGCCCGAGGGCACCTGGCAGCACGTGACGTACACCCAGTCGCTGAACGCGAACGGGACGAGCTGGACCGGCAGGCTCTACGTCGACGGCGTGCTGAAGGCTCAGGTCACGAACCTGACGCAGACGCCCGAGGTCAACGCCGCGGGGACCAACTGCAACTTCCTCGCGCGCTCGGCCACCTCTGGTGACTACTCCTTCCGGGGGACGATCAAGGAATTCCGGGTGTACAACCGCGCGCTGAGCCCGGAGGAGATCACCGCTCTCGCCCACGACACCGTCGCCTGGGGCGCGGCCGCCGACGCTGCGGCGATCGACCTCGGTCTTACCAGCGCGATCGTCCGGGACATCAACCTCCTCAAGCTCGGCTCAGTGGCCGGCTCGAGCATCTCGTGGACCAGCTCCGACCCGTCGGTGGTGAAGATCGTCGCCCCGCCCGACCTCCCAAGCGCGCGGAAGGTGCCGATCGTGGGTAAGATCACCCGACCGCCGCTGGGGGCGCCCGACGCGACGGCGGTCCTGACCGCGACGGTGCGCAAGGGCGCGGACACAGTGGTGACCCGAGACATTCCGGTCACGGTGAAGGCGGAGTTCACCGACGAGCAGGCCGTGGAGCGTGATGCGTTCGACCTGGAGCTGTACGCGACCGACAACGTCCGCGGCAACATACACCTGCCAGCCGCGGGGGAGTTCGGGTCGACGATCACCTGGGAGTCCACCTCCGACCTGATCACCCCGACGGGTGAGGTGACCCGGCCTCCGTTCGGGTACCCGGACGTGTCGGCGACCCTGACGGCGACGATCACCAAGGGCGTGGCGTCGACGACCAAGAAGTTCGCGGTCACGATCAAGTCGATGCCCCGGAAGGAGGAGTACGAGCGTTACTTCCTCGCCTACTTCAAGGGTGAGAACATCGCGGACGGCGAGCAGATCATGTTCGCGACCTCTAACGGGAACACCGCTCTGGACTGGACCGGTCTGACCGGAGGCCGGCCGTCGCTCATCTCCCAGCTGGGCGACCAGGGCCTTCGCGACCCGCACATCGTCAGGTCACCGGACGGTGACACCTACTACATGATCGCCACTGACCTGAACTGGTACGACCAGGGCGGATACGCGATCAACGACACCCAGTACATCGAGGTCTTTGAGTCGAACGACCTCATGAACTGGACTCCTCAACGGCACGTGAAAGTCGCGCCCGACAACGCCGGCAATGCCTTCGCTCCGGAGTCGCTGTGGGTGGAGGAGATCGGCGCCTACGCCGTGTTCTGGGCACAGTCGCTGTGGAACGACCCCGTGAACCGGACCGGTCAGGGTAACGCGCAGATGTGGTACAGCACAACGCGCGATTTCCAGACGTTCTCCGAACCCAAGGTCTGGCAGGACCCGTTCCCTCAATCGCGGATCGACACGACCGCGATCCGGGTCGGTGACTACTACTACCGGGTGACCAAGAACGAGGCCGGCAACCAGGGATCGGACATCTTCTCGGAGCGGCACACCGACTTCCTGGACAGCAACATCAACAACTGGACGCTCATCGCTCCGAACCTCGGCCGGACCACCTGGGTGCCCAACCAGGGCTATGAGGGCCCAATCATCTTCAAGGCGAACCCGGGGGACACCGCCTGCCCCGGCCAGTACTACCTCTGGGCTGACCGTTACACGGACGGTGGTGGATACCAGGCCGCGTGCCACGAGAACATCGAGGCGCCGACCTGGAACGCCAAGACGATCACCATGACAAACGCAGGAGTCACCCGTGCGCGTCACGGCACGGTGCTCCCGATCACTCTCCGCGAGTGGAACCGCATCCGCGGGATCCCCAACAGCGACGTCGCGACCACCACCGAGGTCTCTGTCGAGCCGTACGCGAGCGGGGCCCAGACGACCACGGCCACCGCCACAGTCAAGGCAGCCGACGGGTTCGAGACCGGCGGCCAGGTGCGGTTCAGCGTCGGCTCATGGTCGGAGATCGTCCAACTGGACGGCGGCGTGGCCACCGTCACGCTGCCGCCGGATCTGCCTGCGGGTACTCAGACGATCAAGGCC
>JADGGF010000421.1 GCA_019690055.1 Micromonosporaceae bacterium | reverse complement strand
GCTCGGGCCGCGCGGCTGTGTTGAACGCTCGGGCCGCGTGGCCGGTGCTCGAACGCTCGGGCCGCGACGAGGGTGCCGCGCCCTACGATCGCGGTCATGCGTAGTCACGAACTGACCGTCGGCCGGAGCTTCGGGCTGTCCTTCGACCATGGCGAGGATCTGTTCACCGCGCTGAGCACGTTCTGCCGCGAGCGCAACGTTCGTCAGGGCTACATCCCGTTCTTCCTCGCCGGATTCTCGTCGTTGCGGGTGGTCGGCACGTGCGAGCAGGTCACCGACCCGGTGGCGCCCGTTCGGTCGGCCGTCTACCTGACCAACGTCGAGGCGCACGGTGGCGGGACGATCGCCTATGACCCCGAGCGGGACGCGATCCTCCCGCACATCCATGTATCGGTTGGTCTCAAGGAGCGTGGTGCGGTCGGCTACACCAGCCATCTGCTGGAGGCGACCGTGCAGTTGCTCACCGAAATGATCGTGGTGGAGGTCATCGCACCCGACCTGCGGCGCCGCCCCGACCCCACCCGCTACGACGTCCCGATCCTCGGCTTCGACGCGCCGGCGCGCTGACGTCGTTCCCCGATCCCGGGATCACCGCTCTCGGGAGCGCAGCCACCGCTCGACGCTGTCGACGTACGCCGGCACGAGCACTGCCTCGACGCGGTGCCGGGTGATGAGCGCCGCGGCGGCCGCGGGATCGTGACCGCGCAGGCGCAGCACCGCGTAGGCGACCATGGCCGAGCGGCGGCGTCCCTGGTGGCAGTGGATGAGCACGCGCGCCGCCCGATCCGTGGCCAGCGCGTCCGCGGCGAACAGGGCAGCGGGTGCCCACAGCGCCGGTGGCTGGGGACGGCCCATGTCCCACATCGGTGCGTGAGCCACCCGCGCGACCCCCAGCAGCTCCCGCTCGAGGGCCAGATCCTGCGACAACCAGGTCTGCACCATCGAGCGACAGTTCACGATGTGTGTGACCCCGTGCTCCGGCAACGCGGCCAGGGTGGCCGGCGTGGGCAGGCAGCCGATCGCGATGCGCTCCTGGCCGAGCCAGGTCAACGACGACACGTCCGTCCGTGGGCCGTACAGCTGGGTGCTCCAGGCGTGAAACCGGCGGCGCCATCCGCTCATGCGGCCACGATAGACGCGGGCGGGGTTCGGGTGGCGCGTTACCGGCGAGCCCGTCGGCCGGTCCAACGTATCGACGATGCGGACCTTATGAGTTGACGTCGTGAGCCAGCCAGTGGCCGCCGTACGGCCAGTCGACGGTCTCGGGGAGCGCCGTGTACCCCAGCGCGCGGGAGAAGGCGAGCGCACCCGTCCGACTCGTCATGACGTTGCGCGCCAGACGCTGAAAGCCTTCCCGGGCCGCGATTGTGTGCACCGCGGCCATCAGCTAATGCCCCCGGCGGCGCATTGCGCGGCGCAAGCGAGTCGAGCGCGGCCCGCAGCGGTTCGGGCAGGGCCGCGATGTCTTGCGGCACGGGCAACCCAGCCTCACGCTGGGTCAGCGCCAGGTACTCGAAGGCGATGTTCCTGGCCTGGTCGAGGCGACTCGTCGCCAGCGCGTCCACGATGTCGATGTCGGGCATCGGGCCCCTTCCGGGGCTGTCCTGGTGCTGACACGCGCCCGAGTCGTTGGTCTCTCCCAGGGTCGCACGTCCTTACGCCAACGCGCGAAAACGCTTGTGGTGTAAGGGTTTCCGCCGTGACCCAGCGGCTGCCCATCGGCGAGGGCGGCGGAGAGGACTCACCGGGTGTCGGCGTAGCACTTGTAAGACCGTGAGCATGTGTGCACAATGTGTTCGACCATTGTGGGCTGTTGACGACCCCGGTCTGCGGTGCCAGCCAGATACCGTCTACAGTGGAAGCCGCACGAGATTTCGCCGAAACGCTTCCGCGTGAGCGGCTCACAGTGCACAGTGATGACATGAGCAACAGCGATGGCACGACCAACAGCGGAGGTGGACCCTTCTACTGGTGCCTGCGGCACAACCGAGTCGAGACCGACCGGAACGTGTGCCCTGCCAGGGTGACGATGGGGCCGTACCGCAGCCCCAGCGAGGCCGAGCAGGCGCTGGCCAGGGTGGCGAAGCGCAACGAGCAGCTCGACGCCGAGGACGCACAGTGGACCGGCGAGCAGCCGTGACCCACACACCAGACCGCTGAAGAGCCAACCCCGAGCCCACGTGAGAGCTCATGACTCGTGCGGCGAACCCGCTCCGGCGCCGCACACGGAGCCGGACAAGCAACCACATCCCAACGATTGCCCGAGGAGGCAAACCATGGCCGACGCTAAGGCCACCACCCGACCGGCCGCGAAGCGCGCGGCTACCAAGGCCGCCCCCGCGGCCAGCGCGGCGAGCACGTCGCGCACGAGCCGTCCCGCCGCTGCGAAGGCGACGCCGGCGAAGAAGACCGTGACCGCCCCGGCCAAGAAGGCGCCGGCGCGCAAGACCGCCGCGGCCGCCAAGGCCACCACGGCGACCAAGACGACGAGGGCGGCCGCCGCGACGAAGGCGACGAAGGCGACCGCGACGAAGGCGACCGCGGCGAAGAAGACCACGGCGGCCAAGGCGGCCCCCGCCAAGAAGGCGGTCGCGGTCAAGAAGGCGGCCCCCGCCAAGGCGGCTCCGGCGAAGAAGGCGACCGCGGCCAAGGCCGCGCCCGCGAAGAAGGCGCCGGCGAAGACGGCCGCGAAGGCGGCTCCGGCCAAGAAGGCCGTGGCGGCCAAGGCGACCAAGACCACCGCGAAGGCCGCGCCGGCGAAGAAGGCCCCGGCCAAGAAGGCGACCACGGTCAAGAAGACCACCGCCAAGAAGGTATCGTCGGCTCGGGCCACCGGACGTACGGCCGCCACCGCGCCCGTCGCGCCCGCGGCCCCGACCGTTACGCCCACGCCGGCGCCCGCGCGCCGGACCCCGGCTCGGCGCGCCCCGCGTCGCGCTGGCCAGTAGGGCGGCGCTCGCCCGGCCGAACCGGTCGCCGTGACAACGGCGATCGCCCACACGCAGGAGGGCACCTTCCCACCGGGCCGGTAACGGCTCGGACCGGGAGGTGCCCTTCGCGTTATTGACCATTGTGGACGAAGCGAGGAAGGTCTCATGACAGTGGCTCCGGTGCCGGATGTCTCCGGCCTGGTCGTGGGGATACTCGGCGGGACCGGCGATCAGGGACGCGGGTTGGCGTACCGTTTCGCGCGGGCCGGTCAGCGGGTCGTGATCGGCTCACGCGACGCGACCCGAGCCGAGACGGCGGCGGCGGAGATCGCGGCGATGCCGGGGGTGACTGGTTCCGTCACCGGGGCCGCGAACGCGGAGGCGGCGGCGAGTTCCGACGTGGTGATCGTGGCGGTGCCGTGGGCCGCCCACGCGGACACGCTCGCCCCGCTGGCCGGGCCGCTCGCCGGGAAGATCGTGGTCGACTGCGTCAACCCGCTCGGCTTCGACGCACAGGGACCGTTCGCGCTGGCCGTACCCGAGGGCAGCGCGGCGCAGCAGGCCGCCGCGCTGTTGCCGGATTCGCGGGTCTGCGCCGCGTTCCACCACGTGAGCGCGGTGCTGCTCACCGATCCGGCCGTCGAGTCCTTCGCGCTGGACGTCTTGGTGTTGGGCGACGACCGGAACGCGGTGGCGGTCGTGGCGGCCCTCGCCGCGCGCATCCCCGGCATGCGCGGCATCTACGGTGGACGGCTGCGCAACGCCGGTCAGGTGGAGGCCTTCACCGCGAACCTGATCGCCATCAATCGCCGCTACAAGGCCCACGCGGGCGTGCGCATCACCGACGTGTAATTCCGCGCTCCCATTGGCGCGTGCCGGGCGGTCGGTCCGCCCGGCACGGTCTTTCTCACACTGATGCCACCGTCACCGGTGGGTGTGCTCCTCGGCGGGGAAGACACCGTCGCGGACTTCGGCCACGTAGGCGTTCGCGGCCTGGGTCAGCACGCCGTGCAGGTCGGCGTACCGCTTGACGAACCGGGGCGCGGGTCCCGCCCGCAGGCCGGCCATGTCCTGCCAGACCAGCACCTGCGCATCACAGTCGGGTCCGGCGCCGATGCCGACCGTGGGAATGGACAGCTCGTGCGTGATGCGCTTGGCCAGGTCACCGGGCACCATCTCGAGCACGACCGCGAACGCGCCCGCGTCGGCCACCGCCTTGGCGTCGGCGAGCACCTCGTCGGCGGCGTCACCGCGGCCCTGCACGCGGTAGCCACCCAGCGTGTGCTCGCGCTGCGGCGTGAAGCCGACGTGCCCCATCACCGGGA
>JADGGF010000420.1 GCA_019690055.1 Micromonosporaceae bacterium | reverse complement strand
CACCCCCACCCAGCCACCCGTGGAGGCCTGATGCTGATCACGAACGAGTTCGAGGTCACCCACCCCGTGGACACGGTGTGGGCCTTCTTCAACGACATTCCGCAGGTGGCGAAGTGCTTGCCGGGCACGGAGCTGACCGACGACCTGGGCAACGACACGTACCAGGGCCGGGTCGCGATCCGGATGGGTCCGGTGCGGATGCAGTTCACCGGCAAGGCCCAGATCAAGGAGCGCGACGCCGCGGCCCGGCGGATCGTGGTGGACGCGGCCGGCGCCGACGAGGCCGGCCGGGGCCAGGCCGCCATGCTGCTCACCGCGACGCTGTCCGCCACGCCACGGGGCGGCACGCGGGTCGGCGCATCGCTGGACCTGCAGCTGTCGGGGGCGGCCGCCCAGTTCGGGCGGGGCATGGTCGCCGACGTGACCACGGTGCTGCTGCGGGACTTTGGCGCGAACCTGCAGGCCCGCGTCGATGCGATCAGCCGCGGGTTGGACCCCGACCGGGTCGGCGCACCGAAGTCGGCGAGCGGCTTCGCCATCGGGCTGCGGGCGCTGCGCATGGCGCTGGGCCGGGTGCTGCGCCGCTTCTTCCTGCCGTACGAGCCCAGCCGAGTCTGAGGAGGATCGATGACGCTCTGGTGGATCGGTAACGCGGTCCTGCTGCTCGTGGTGGTGCCGGTGCTGGTGGCGCTGCTCAACCGCATCCTGGCGGCGCTCGAGCGGATCCGGAAGGCCTCGGACGAGATCCTCGACGGCGGGGTCGCTCTGGTGGGCGAACTCGCCAACACACCGGCGCTGCTGGCCCAGACCGACGCCACGGTCAAGGCGGTCACGGTCGGCGCGGTCCGCTACGCCGGCTTCGTGGCCAAGCTTCTGCCCCCGGCGAACTAGGCACGGCTAACGAAAGGAAGAGGTCGATATGCACTCGGCTGCATGGGTGACCCTCGGCATCACCGCGCTCATCGTCGCCGCCGCGGCGCTGGGCCTGCTGCGGGTCATCTTCCACCTGAGGGCCGTGCGGCGGACTCTCGGTGCGGTGATCGGCGGCGTCCAGGCGGTCGCTGCGCAGACCAGCACGGTGCCGGTCGTGGTGCCCTCGGTAAACGCCAACCTCAAGCCCGTCCGCGACTTCTGCGAATCGATCTGAAGGAGCCGACATGGGTGAGAACTTCGGGTGGTACCTGGGCTACGGCATCACGATCGCCGTGGTGCTCGTCGTGGTCGCCCTGGTCGTGCCGATTCTGGTGCTCGCGCGGGCGATCGGTAAGCAGGCCAAGGAAATCAACGACTCGCTCGCCGAGTCGGTGCGCAACACCGCCGCGCTCGCGGAGCTCCGTACCACGATCGATCACGCCGAGGCCATCGTCGCCGGACTCGGCCGCGGCCGGACGAGGCTGGGAGGCTGACCATGGTGGATACCCTCGCGCTCACCGAGACGCAGCAGAGCCTGTGGGTGGGGGCGATCATCGGCGGCGCCGTCATCGTCGTCGCCGTGGCCGCGCTGCTCACCATCCTGGTCGTGCTCGTCCGCACGATCGACAAGCGGGTCGTCGCGGTGCGGGACAACCTGCGGGCGGCGGCCGCCAACACCGCCGACACGGCTCTGATCGAGGAGACCGCCAAGCGGGTAGACGCGGTCCTCGCCGAGGGCCTGCGGCACCACCTGTTCCTCGGCCGCGTCCTCGGGAAGGTTCGCTCATGACTACGCAGACCCTGGTCATTCTGTCCGTTGTGGACATCGTCGCGCTGATCGCCGGGCTCGCGCTGTACCTGTTCATCGTCGGCCGCCAGCTCACCCGCATCGCGACGAACCTCGAGGAGTGCGCCGAGCTGGTGCGCACCATCAAGGGCCACGCGACCGCCATCGATCCTGGGCTGGAGCACGTCAACCGCACCGCGGGTGTCGTCGCCGGGGCGCTGCCGCTGCTGTACGGGTTCGCCGAGGACATCGTGAAGGGGGCCACCTACACGCCGCCCGCTCCCCGGCCACCGGCGGCCCCGGCGTCGGGCCGGCGCCGCTCGCGCCTGCACGAGTCCGTCGGCTACGAGGCGACCCCGGTCTCGTGACCATCCCCCGTTGATCTAGGGCTCAGGGTGGTGTTTGAAGATCAAGTAACCACTCTTTGCCCTAGATCAACAGGGCTCGGCGGGGATTAGCGGCGGGTTGAGCGGAGGGGGTCAGCGGAGGCCCTGCTCCTGAGACCAGCGCTCCATGTCAGCGGAGAACTGCTGGTCGCGCAGGGGTTCCGGGCGGCGGGCGGTGAAGACGACGACCAGCCCGTCCGGGCTCGTCACCGTCAGGTCCCGGGCGTTCCACGGCGTGTCGACCGGTCCCTCCACCGTGCCGCCGCCGTACGCCCGCGCCCGGGCCGCCAGCGCGTCCAGCTCCTCGAACTGGGCGGCGAACGTCAGCTGCAGGCCGGGCCCGATGGGCGAAGCCTCGCCCGCGGCCGGGACGACCAGGACGTCCTGGTAGCGCCACCGTCGCAAGTGGACCAGGACGGGACCAGCCGGCCCCGGTATCGTGAAGAGATTGATGAAGTCCAGGGCTTCGGTGAACCAGGCCACGGTGGTGTCCAGGTCGGCCACGGCCAGCTTCACGAACGCGGGCATCCCGTAGATGTCGCGGGTGATGCCGGTCTGCAGTTCCGGTGAGGTGGTCGGTTGTGTCGACGTCGCCGGTTGTGCTGAGGTCGTCAGGTCTGCTGAGTTCATGGCGTCGATGGTCGGCCCTCACGTAACGGGAGGGTCAACTCGCTTCCGGCGTTCGCCCGCGCCCGGGCGCTGAGGCCTTCGTCACGCGGCCCAGCGTCAGGCGGGCCAGGCGTCAGGCGGGCCAGGCGTCAGGCGGGCCAGGCCGAGGCGGGGCCGGTGACGCGCAGGCCGACCGGGTCGCCGACGGTGGGCGTGTCGGCGGCGCTGAGCACGCGGGCCGCCACCGTGGTCGCCTGGTCGGCCAGCCGGAGGGTGAGCAGGGCGTCGTGGCCGTGGAAGTCGAGCGCCACCACGGTCGCCGGCACCGTGTCGGGCGCGGGCGGCCCGACCGCGATCTGCTCCGGCCGCAGCAGCACGGTGAGGGCGGAGGCGGAGGGCGGGGCACCGCGCAGCGCCAAGTCGCCGAGAACGGTCCGGACCCCGGCCGGGGACGGCGAGCCGGGCAGCAGGACGGCCCCGCCGACGAAGCCCCCGACCCAGGCATCGTTCGGTGTCCGATAGACGTCTGCCGGGGTCCCCTGCTGCACGACGCGGCCGTCGCGCATGACCGCCACCTGGTCGGCCAGCGACAGCGCCTCCTCCTGATCGTGGGTGACGAGGATGGCGGTGGCGCCGTCCTCCTGCAGCGCCTGACGGACGTCGCGGCGCAGCTCCGCCCGCAGGTGGGCGTCGAGCGCGCTGAACGGCTCGTCGAGCAGGATGATCGCCGGCCGCGGGGCCAGCGCGCGGGCCACCGCGACCCGTTGCTGCTGACCGCCGGAGAGCTCGTGCGGCATGCGTCGTCCGTAGCCGGCCAGCCCGACCAGCTCGAGAACCTCCTCCACCCGGCCGCGTTCGCGAGCCGCGCGGTCCAATCCGTAGCCGACGTTGCCGGCCACCGACAGGTGCGGGAACAGCGCGCCCTCCTGGGGCACGATGGCGCAGCCGCGGCGGTGCGGCGGCGTGTGCCGTCCCGTCCCGGCGACCGTGCGCTCCCCGAGCCGGATGCTACCCTCGTCGATCCGCTCGAATCCGGCGATGCACCGCAACAGCGTCGTCTTGCCGCAGCCCGACGGCCCGAGGACGGCCACGAGCAGTCCACTGGGGACGGTCAGGTCGACCCCGGCCAGCGCGTGCACCGGGTCCTCGCCGCCCCCGCGCCCGCGGCGCCAGAAGTGTTCTCTGCTTCCGCTCCGCAAGCGTCGCTGGAAGTGCTTGTGCACACCCGTGACGGTCAGGTCCGTCATGAGCCACCTCCGATGACGGCTGGCCCGGTGGCGCCGCTGCGGACGGCGAGCAGCCACGTGGGGATCGAGGCGAGCAGGACGAGCAGGGCTGCGTAGGGCGCGGCGGCGGCGTAGGCGGCGACCGACGTGTGCGTCCACAGCTCGGTGGCGAGCGTGTCGGCGCCGGTCGGGCGCAGCAGCAGCGTCGCCGGCAGTTCCTTCATGCACGTGAGGAACACCAGCGCCGCCCCGGCGCCGATGCCGGGCAGGGTCAGGGGAACGGTGATCGTCCGGAACACCGCCAGCGGCCCCCGCCCCAGCGAGCGAGCGGCCTCCTCCAGCCCGGGGGGCGCC
>JADGGF010000419.1 GCA_019690055.1 Micromonosporaceae bacterium | reverse complement strand
TTCGCCCTGGGCGAGATGTGGGCGCTGCACGAGCTGGCCGACGACTGCGCCGCCGACGGCGTCTACGAGTTCATGGTCACCGCCAAGCCGCTGAACCTCGTGGGGGGCGTCGGCTCCACCGCGAACGCGATGGCGATCAAGTAGCGGGATCGGGCACGGCGCGGGACCGGCTGGGTAGGAGAATCGGCGTCCGATGAGACCGTGGCTCGGCGTCATCGCCGACGACGTCACCGGGGCGACCGACCTGGCGAGCTACCTGGTCGCGGAGGACGTGCCCATGCAGCTGTCCTTCAGCGTGCCGCCCGGTCCGGTGACCGCGCCCGAGCACGGGTGCCTGCCAGTCAGCTGGCGTGGTCGCGCCGGGCGACCAGGGTGGTGGTCGCGAGGCAGAGCGCCAGTAGGTAGACGGCCGTGAGCAGCGTGGCCGGCCCACCGGCCCAGACGGTGTTCACGCCGGGCGTGCCGTTGGGATCACTGATCGGCAGGGCGCCCGCCGCAGCCGCCACCGAGCCGACGACCGTGCCCGGCAGGACCTCCGCGACCGTCTGGAGTGGACCGAGCAGTCCGGCCACGCCGCGCAGCAGGTTCTCCACCACCAACGACCACACCAGGCCCAGGCCCACCGCGAGCGCCGGGCCCCGGGCCAGCGCGCCGAGCAGCGTCCCCGCGGCGGCCCACATCCCGCCGATGAGCAGCGCGGCCGCGAACCCCGTCACCGCGTCGAGCAGGCCGGGCGCGACGACCGCGCGGTCCTCGGCCAGGGCGATCGCGGTGGACGCAGCGAGGTCGACTGCGAATGTGGCGGCGACGAGGGTGGTGAGGACCACGGCGAGCGCGGCGTACGTGCCGCCGAGCGCGGCGGCCCGCCGGGGACCGGTGGTAAAGACCGTCTTCCAGGTTCCCCAGCCGTAGCCGCTGCCGACGGCCAGGGCGCCGAGGATCAGCACGAGCGCACCGCCGAACATCGGCATCCCCTCGACCACCGAGACCGGTGCCTGGTCGGGCAGCAGCCGCTCGAGCCCGCCGTCGCCGGCCGGCGGGCCAACGGGATCCCCGTTGCGGTAGGTCAGGTACGGAAACAGGTACGCGAAGCTCAGGTTCAAGGCCATCCACGTGCCGGACAGCAGCCAGACGGCGGGCCATCGAAGCAGGCGGCGCAACTCCGCCCGCACAACGCCGGGCACGATGCTGGCACCGATACTGGTCGCGACGATACTGGTCATGCTCCTCTGCCTTTCTCGGTGATGTCGGTGGCGGTCGCCGGGGCCGTCGGGTTCGACTGCGCGGTGAGAGCGAAGAACACGTCCTCCAGGCTGCGGTCGGCCGCCCGGACCTCGTGCACGTCCACCCCGGCGGTGACCAGCGCGCGGACCATTTCGGGCGCGCGGGCCGGATCGACCGTGACCCGCAGCTGTCCGTCCTGTGTGGACACATGGGCGGCGCCGGCGACGCGGTGCGCGACTGGTACGGCGGTGGCCAGCGGATCCACCCGCAGGACAAGACTGCTGGTGCCGCGCAGCTCGGCCACGCTGCCCTCCACAAGCAGGCGGCCGTCGGCGATCACCCCGACCCGGTCGCAGACCTGCTCGACCTCCCCGAGCAAGTGACTGGAGAGGACGACGGTCTGGCCGACGGCCGCCAGGGACCAGACCAGGTCGCGCATGTCCGCCATGCCGGCCGGGTCGAGCCCATTGGTCGGCTCGTCGAGGATGAGCAGGTCGGGCTGGCCGAGCAGAGCAGCCGCGACCCCGAGCCGCTGCCGCATGCCCAGCGAGTAGGACCGGTACCGATCCTTCGCCCGGCTGGTCAGGTCGACCTGGTACAGGGCGGCCTCGACCGCCCCGTCATCGAGACCGCGGTAGCGGGCCAGGATTCTCAGGTTCTCCCGCCCGGACAGGTACGGGTAAAAGCCGGGAGTCTCGACGAGCGACCCGACCCGGCGCAGCACGTCGGGCGAGCCGGGTTGTCCGCCGAGGACGGTCGCCCGGCCGCTGGTCGGCCGGATCAGGCCGAGCAGCATGCGCAGCGTGGTGGTCTTGCCGGCTCCGTTCGGTCCGAGAAACCCGTAGATTTCCCCCCGACGGACCGTGAGGCTGACTCCGTCGACGGCGACCCGCTCGCCGTAGCGGCGGGTCAGCGCGTGGGTGGTCACAACGTGTTCTGTCATGCGTCCCAGGCTGGTGGCTCGGACCGTCGCCGTCGTCGGCCGGCGGACGGCATGGGGCTACGCAGGATTGCGTACGCCCGCTACGGCCGGTGTGGACGACACGACGCGACGCCACCGCATAGGGTCGGGGCATGGCGAGCGCACCGGCCGGCCGGCTGTCCTGGGTCGACCTCCCGCTCCCGCTCGCCCTGCTGGTGCTCGGCCTGGTCGGCACCGGTCCGGCCGCGCAGAACACCGGCATGCCCGCACCCCCGCTGGCCTACGTGCTCGTGGTGGTGGCGGCCCTCGGCCTGCTCCTGTGGCGCCTCCGTCCACTATGGAACCTCGTGGTCACGGTCTCGGCCGCCCTGCTCTACCTGCTGCTCGGGTACACCTACGGGCCGATCATGCTGACGCTGGCGGTGGCGGCGTTCGGGGCCGCGCTCTGGCTGCCCCTGCGCCGGGCGGTGGCCGCGACCGGGACTGTGGTCGTCGCCGCCCTGGTGGTCGAGGCCGTCGCCACCGTGGCCAATGGGCGCCCGTGGAGCGATTTCGCGGTCGCGGCAGGGCTCGCGATACCGGCCTGGCTCGGCATCCCGGCCGCCGTGGGGGTGGCCATCCGGGTTCGCCGCGACGCGGCTGCGGAAGTCCGGTCCGCGCAGGCTCGTCGGGCCGTCTCCGAGGAGCGACTGCGCCTGGCCCAGGAGGTGCATGACGTCGCCGGGCACGGGTTCGCGGTGATCGCCATGCAGGCCGGTGTGGCGCTGCGGGTGATCGATCGGGACCCGGCGGCGGCGCGGGCGGCGTTGGTGGCGATCCGGGACGCCAGCCGGGACGCGCTGGCCGGGCTGCGAGCCGAGGTGGAGGCGCTGCGGACCGGCCTGGCGTCCGGTGACCGGGGCGAGACGGGCGAGGGGCCCCGCCGGCCTCAGCCCGGTTTGGCCGATCTGCCGGCACTCGTGGGCCGGATGCGGTCGGCCGGACTACCGGTCACGCTCGACGGGCCACCGTCCGGGTTGGACGTCTCCCCGGCGGTTGACCTCGCGGCGCACCGGATCGTCCAGGAGGCGCTGACCAACGTGCTGCGCCACGCCGGCCCCCGGGCGAGCGCCTGGGTTACCGTGCGGGTCGCCGGCGACCGGTTGCACATCGAGGTCCGCGACAACGGACTCGGCGACTCGATCGACCGGGATGGTCAGGCGGCCGCGTCCGGACACGGCCTGGCCGGCATGCGGGTTCGGGCGGCTTCGGTCGGCGGGGTGCTGACGGCGGGTCCACTCGACCCGGCGGGCTTTCTCGTGACGGTCTCCCTGCCGTTGTCCGGTGAGGACGGTGTGACGTGATACGACTGGTGGTGGTGGAGGACCAGGCGCTCGTGCGGATGGGGCTCCGCACCCTCAGCGACGCCGAGGATGACATTGAGCTCGTCGGGGAGGCCGCGGACGGCCGCCGCGGGGTGGAGCTCATCCGCCGGCTGGTGCCGGATGTGGTGTTGATGGATATTCGCATGCCCGTCATGGACGGCCTGGTCGCGCTCGCGGAGGTCACCGCCGACCCACGCCTGGGGTCGGTCCGGGTCATCATGCTGACCACCTTCGAGCTCGACGAGTACGTGTTCACCGCGTTGCGCAACGGCGCGAGCGGCTTCGTCCTCAAGGACGCCGACCCGGAGGAGATGCTGCGGGCCGTCCGCGTGGTGGCGGCCGGCGGCGCGCTGCTCTCGCCGAGCGTGACCCGCCGAGTCATCGACCATTTCGCCGGCTCCGCCGCCGCGGCCCCGTCGCCGCACCCGGCGCTTGGCGAGCTGACCGATCGCGAGCGGGAGATCGTGGCCTGGGTGGCGACCGGCCGCTCCAACGAGGAGATCGCCGCCGAGCTCGTCGTCAGTCCGGCCACCGTGCGCACGCATGTCAGCCGGGCGATGCTCAAGCTGGGCGCCCGCGACCGGGCCCAGCTCGTCGTCTTCGCCGTGCAGTCCGGGCTCACCGGCGCCCCACCGCCCGCCGGTCGGGGCGAGCGTCCACCCGCCTCGCCGTGAATTGCCCGGTCGCTGTCCGACCAGTCGGCTGACGCTGGTGGGGGGGGGGGCCCCCCCGCGCGGGGGGGGGGGGGGGCGGGGGGGGGGGGGGGGGGGGGGTT